>JBDVXS010000052.1:0-21662 GCA_039964305.1 Hyphomicrobiales bacterium | reverse complement strand
CGCCATCGCAATAAGCGCCGTGAGCAGCGCGGGGCCTGTGCCGATGGGAAAGAACCATTGAACGGCAAGCATCACAGGTAAAAACGCAATGGCACGATGCTGTTCAAGGCCAAAATATTTCTCATAAAAGCCAAACGGAATAAGCAAACAGAGGCAAATGCCAAGACCCAACAACGGGCCAACCACAACAGCGTAAATAACAAACCGTGTACGCGTACGCTTTTTATAGTCTGTACCAGAGATCAACGTTCCAAACCCTTTGTCATTTTATGAATTTCTTTCTCCTGAAAAGTCATAGGACCAATCAAACCCTTTGGCCGCTTAACCCAAACAATATAAGCCACCAACGGACCAATTACAGGTATTGCCGCCACTGGCAAATTTAAGATGAAATTAAAGCCACCCTTCCCAGAAAGACTCCGATCAATGATCGCCTGCCAAGCGGGAATGGAAACAAAAGTGCAGGTGACAAACGCTGAGCCAACAACAACCCAACCATCAAGAAATCCACGCAAAGCGGAATATACAGCGCATAAGCCAATGCTCAGACTAAGAGCAAAACTGCCAAATCCAAGGCCCGCGAAAAACAACCCGAGCGCAAAATAAACGCTCGCAGCTTTGATGATGTTCCAAATCAGCTGCCAGAATGAAACATCGCTAACAACAGCCGTCTTAATTTTTATCGGCAACAGATAATCAAAATTCGTAACGAGAGAAAGAAGCACAGCACTTAATGCCGTTGCAACAATCAAGCAGACAACGAAATGGAATATAGACCATCGCAAAAATGACATCATGGCCCCACCCATTTTTTAGGACGCAAATACCAGACCAAATAGGTCATCAACAAGCCGAAAATTAAAGGCGTAAACAGCAACAACATCGTGTCTTTATTAAACTGGAAACCGCGCCCCTCATATAAGCGAAACGCAAAACCATAGTGCAGCCAGTTACCGAAAAACCACCCAATTACAGAACAGATCAACAGCCCCCAAACGGAAATTGCTTTGGCAGAGATATATCGCCAGATGATAAGAAGCGCCGTTAGAAGAGCTTGCAATGCACCGAAGGCATATGCCACAAAAACAAGGCTGATCAGCACACCCCCATCATGAAAAATCCATTTTTTTTGATACAAGCCCGAAGACAGAAAAAGCAGCAAAGAACCAAGAGGCGGACCAATCAGCACGGAGTAAATGACGAAATAAAACCGTTGGACTTTTCTCCACTCCATCCTTCAAGCTCCTTATCCGGCCAGTTCTTTCAGCCCTAATCTAATCAAAGTCTGCGCGTCAGCGTCTTCGCCCTCACGTTGAACAACGGCAGCAATTGCGCCGCTTGCTTGTTGTGAACTGTAACCCAAATTCGTCAATGCTGAGACGGCATCAGATACAGCAGAAGACGCAACGCCCTCGCCGAGTTCTTGTTGCAGGCCGATTGTGCCTGTGGCATCGCCCGACATAGCAGGCACTTTGTTTTTAAGTTCCAGCACAATGCGCTGCGCGACCTTCGGCCCGACACCGGGCGCGCGGGAGACCATCGCTTTATCTTGCAGCGCAATGGCGGATGCGAGTTCGCTGGCGGTCAGCGTGCCCAAAATTGCAAGGGCCACTTTCGCGCCAACACCTTGCACGTTTTGTAACAGGCGGAACCATTCGCGTTCAAGGTCTGAGGCAAAGCCAAACAGTTTGATTTCTGTCTCGCGCACATGGGTTTCAATGGCGAGCGTCGCAGCTTCACCCGCTTGGGGTAATGTGCCGAGTGTCTTCACCGAACAATGCACTTGATAGCCAACGCCTTGCACATCGAGAATGAGGTAATCATCGCCATAGCTATCCACCACACCTTTAAGCTTACCAATCATTGTGCTGCTGCCATTCTCATTTGTTGGGCCAGTGTTTGCCTATTATGGGCGTGACAAATGGCAATCGCCAACGCATCAGCCGCATCGTCACTATCAAACTTCGCCTTGGGCAATAAAATGCCGACCATCATTTTGATTTGTTTCTTATCGCCATGCCCCACACCAATCACACTCTTTTTCACTTGGTTCGGCGCATATTCGCCAATCCGCAACCCTGCTTTGGCAGGCGCTAAAAGCGCAGTGCCGCGGGCTTGGCCAAGTTTCAATGTGGAGCGTGGATTGTTGTTGACGAAGGTTTCTTCAACCGCTGCTTCCTGCGGTTGCCACTCGCCAATGACGGCGGTGAGGCTGTTGAATATCTCAAGCAGTCGGTTAGCAAGGTCAGCATCGGTCGCAGCCTTAATCGTGCCTGCCGCCACGAAGGAAAGCCCGTTCCCCTTCACATCAATCACGCCCCAGCCAGTGTTGCGGAGGCCCGGATCAATGCCCAAAATTCGAATCGTTTCACTCATAGGGCAAAAGATAACGCCCTTTGCCCTCAGCGCACCACCATTATCACAGTAAGGGCCAGCAAAACGCCCATTGTGATGTTGAAAACCCGTAGTCTGGTCGGGTTCGACAAAAATCGCTGCATCACTGTGCCAAAGCCTGTCCAAATCATGACGGAGGGGAAATTGCATACGATGAAGACGGTCACAATCAACATTGTTCCCAAAATTGTATCGTCATTACCGCCAAACAAAGCTGTGGCTGAAAGTGCCATAGACCATGCCTTTGGATTTACCCATTGAAAGGCTGCCGCTTCAAAGAAATTCATCGGGCGTGATTTCACGTTCCCCGTTCCAATCGCCCCTGCCGTTGCAATGCGCCATGCAAGATACAGCAGGTACGTTGCCCCCAAAATTTTCAACAAAAAATGGAGAGTTGGATCGAAAGCAACCAGCACGCCAATGCCAGATCCCACACAAAAGAGCAAAAGCCCAAACCCGAAGGAAATACCCAGCATATGCGGCACGGTGCGCCAAAAGCCAAAGTTCACACCAGATGCCAAGAGCATCAAATTATTCGGTCCAGGCGTAACTGAGGTCGCAACGGCGAATGTGGCTAATGCCATGAGAGTTTCAAAGGTCATAATTGCGTCAAATCTCCAATTCCCGCAACAATAGCCTATGTTACGCCAAATTTAATTGCAATTATTGCTTTAAATAAATATAATACGCAATTAATGACGGAAATTGACGACATAGACCGCAGAATATTGCGCATTTTGGAAAAAGAGGGCCGCATCAGCAATGCGGAACTCGCCGACCGCGTAAACTTGTCCGCGTCCGCCTGCTTGCGCCGTGTGCAGGAGCTGGAACGTTCAGGCGTGATTGAGGGGTATCGCGCAACGTTAAACCGTAAGGCGCTGGGCAAAGATTTAGCTGTTTATGTAACGGTGGGTTTATCACGGCATTTGAAACAAGATCAACAAGCTTTTGAACGCGCCATGTCCATCGCGCCTGAAGTGAGCGAATGTCACAATATTTCAGGCACGTTTGAATATTTGTTGCGGATTGAGACGGCAGATCTTGAAAGCTACAAAACGTTCCATACCGACACACTGGGCACGGTGGAACAAGTGTCCACCATCACCTCACACTTCGTTATGGGGTCATCTAAGGATGAGCGCGGCTAGCCTTCGAGAGCCGCCAGCACTTCGTCATCAACTTCCATGTTTGAATAGACGTTTTGCACGTCGTCATCATCTTCCAACGTGTTGATGAGCTTCATCAAGGTGCCCGCTTTATCCGCATCAAGCGGTGTCAGCGTTTGCGGCTTCCAGTTTGGTTTCACGCTTTCCGCTTCACCCAAAGCTTCGCCAAGTGCTTTTGACACATCGCCGAGATCTTCAAAGGCACAAGAGATAAAGTGGCCGTCTTCATCGCTTTCACAATCTTCTGCACCCGCTTCAATGGCGGCTTCCATGATTGTGTCAGCATCGCCCGTATCAACAGGATAAGTGATTTCGCCAACGCGGGTGAACATGAAACCGACAGAACCAGTTTCACCCATCGCACCGCCGTTCTTCGTGAAGGTTGAGCGAACAGAAGAGGCAGAACGGTTGCGGTTATCCGTCAAACATTCAACGATAACAGCAACACCGCCAGGGCCGTAGCCCTCATAACGAATTTCTTCGTATGTATCGGCATCGCCGCCCTCAGCTTTTTTGATGGCGCGTTCGATGTTGTCTTTCGGCATCGATTGGCCGCGCGCGTTTTGAACAGCAAGGCGAAGGCGCGGATTACCGTCCACATCACCGCCGCCCATTTTGGCTGCAACCGTTATCTCTTTTGATAGCTTTGAGAACATCTTAGAGCGTTTCGCGTCCTGCGCACCTTTGCGGTACTGGATGTTCTTAAATTTACTGTGGCCTGCCATGATGCGTTCTCGCGCTTTGTCTCGTTCAGTCGTTCAAAACCTTATAAACAAACGGCACGGTGAACGTCTAGGCCTTAACCTGAGATACTTGGCCCAATTCGTCTGCAATGATGCTCGCAATCAACGAGCAATCCTCAACACTGAAGGTAAGCGGCACGCGCATGTCTAGCGTGGTGGCCAGTGCCTGCTTGGTCTGCACAAGGTCTGGCAGGTCGTCAAAATATTGCCAGCTATCATATCGGCTGGTGAAGGCAACCGGCTCATCAGCGCCAAACCACTTAAGTTCCACCCCGCGTTTTGCAGCACGCGCAACAAAGGTCGGAATATCATCAACGCCCAAAGCGTGAAATTGAAACGACGATCCAACAAACGCCTCATGCTGCGCCCGTTCAATAGTTTGCGCACCAGCAACCGACTGAAGGCCTGCCTCAAGGGCACGGTACCGCTCATTCCATCGCGCAATATTATCATCCAACAACGGCAATTGAGCGCGAAGAATTGCGCCCCGTAAATTATCGAGCCTTGCCGAACAATTTGGCGTTTCTAACCGCACGCGCTGAAACGCTTCTTCAGATGGCGCCGCACCATGACGGCCATAAAGCATATACGAACCCGACATGATGACAGCACGAGCTGCAAGCTCTTCATCATTGGTGGTGAGGAAACCGCCCTCGCCTGAATTGATGTGCTTATAAGTTTGCGTTGAAAAACACGCGACGCGACCAAAATTGCCAGAGCGAACGCCTTTCCATCGCGCACCCATTGTATGAGCGCAGTCTTCAATCAGCGTGATGCCATGCTTTTCGCAAATCTCAACGATGGCATCCATATCTGCAATGTGCCCACGCATATGAGACAACATGAAAAACGTCGCGCCGCTCTCCTCTGCTTTGGCCGCAAGGTCTGTAATATCGACGCGCCAATCTTGACCCGTTTCAACAAACACAGGCACGCCGCCAGCCACATGTATCGCACCGGGCACAGGGGCGAGTGTGTAGGCATTAGCGAGAATTTTATCACCCGCCTTCAAACCTGCCGCCCGTAGCGCAATTTGCATTGCCTGCCCGCCGGAGGTAACCGCCAAACAATATGTCGCTTCTTGATAGGCTGCATATTCTTCTTCAAGCATTGACACTTCAGCCGTCTCATCAGCCAACGTGTTATAACGATGCAACCGCCCACCACGCAGAATTTCCACGGCCCGTTCAATGGCGGGCTCAGGTATGGCTTCTTGTTGGGTAAAAGGCTTATTGAAAACTGTGTCAGTCATATAGTTCTAATCCGCAACGTCGAAACCCTTAGGGCCAATTTTATGAGAACGCACTATTCATCGTTTGAGCTTGGCTTTGCAACGGACAGATCGTCTGCCCCGTCGGACACGGCCATCTGGCCCGACAAAATGCGCTGATAGAAATAACCAATCGCCATCAACACAGCACCCAGCGAAATGAACGAGAGGGCCCGCAAGAAACCCGTAAGTTCCGACATATCGATTAAGAACACTTTCAACACCACAAGCGCGATCAACAAACCAGACACAGCCCGCCATGTTTTTGATCGCGTATAAAGACCAACGCTCAGCACGCCAATCCCGATCAACAACCACACAGCGGAGTATGTGTATTGTTGTGCATCACTGACCTCGTAAGATGAGAAATCACCCGGATGGAAAATGTGGTGAATGAAGAAGTTTATCCATGTGGCACCCAGCAAGGCAAAATAAACGCTGATCGCAATAACATACCAACGCGGGCGCTTATTATTGGATTGCCAAGCAATCAACCCATAAAGAAAGAAGGGCAGCAGATAGGCAAAGTTCAGCTCATTGAGAATGAGGCCCTGCGAAATGTCCACACCCGTCCAAACAGGGTTTTGCCAAACAAACAGACCCAATGCGCCGATGATAACACCCGCAAGACTGATGCCGATACTTCCCCAAGTGAAAAAACTGTCAGAAGCTTTTGAGGCGAGCCGCGTCAAACCGAGCGAGATGCCACCGCCGACCAGCACAAGGACAGCGCATAAAAGCAATTGCTCATCATTATGGGCAAAGCTGAATGTCGGCTCCACCAAATGCAAGGCGATCATGGCAAATGAAACCGCGACAGCGGCAATGGCGATCGCTTGCATCAAACGGGCAAAGACATCGCGCGCCTGCGAGGTGAGAACAAGCGCTGCATAGATAAAGCCAATCGTCGGCACGCCGTAACCATATGTCAGCACATTGAAGAATGGTGTTTCGGTAAGCTCGCCGCGCGAAATCAGCGGGTCGATGAAAACACGCAATCCATAGGGAATAACGAAAAACGGCGTGAGCGCTCGCAAGACAAACAAACGATGCTGCCAATAGGTGAACGCCATGGCTGGAACCAACAGCCCCATCGCAACAGTGAAAGATGCATTTTCAAAAAAGATTGCAGCGGCAAGGCCCAAGAATGTGAGCGAGGCCACCATAAAGGCTGCAAGTGCGCCGCTTTGTGCGTCAGACCGTTCCCCATCACTGCCGAAAGCCTTCGCCAAATATTCGCCCCCTGCCCGACAAGCAACGAAGCTAGCAAAAGCAACAAGCGCGAAGAAGGTCGAGGTTTGAAATCCGTCCACCCGTCCATAAGTAACGACAAAAACACCAACCAAAAACAGCATAGCGCCAGAGGCAACGACGGCGCGAGACACCGATTTTATGCTCGCCCATAATGAGCCTACAAACGTCGCAACCGACAAGAAGACCGCAACCCACCCAAGCGACGACAGCTCAACCCGAGACAAGAAGTCATCAGGCGCTATTTGCTGGAGAGCAACATCAATATCCACCAAGGCAGCGGTCGAAGCATCAAATTGAGCCAAGCGAATGATGGCTGCTACAATCGGCAAGAACACCACATAGCGCACGGCAGAATAATAACACGCCAGCGCCAACGGCACCGCCACCAGCAAAACAATTTCTAACGTTGCAATGAAAGGATGATGGGCAAATTGGGCTTGTCCAATCCAAGAGAGTGCAAAGAGTGCGACGAGCAAAGTTGCCATTTTGTCGACAGGTTGCTCCACCTCTAAAGAGCGCGGATAGAGCGACACAACAAAGGTGAAAATAATACCCACTGATGCGGCTATTAAATAGCCAAGGACAACGAATTGCTCGCTATCCGTCGCGCTGATTTGAAACAGCAAGGCATAGGAAAACCAGCCGATTGCAGCAGCAACCGCCAACCATCGCCACAACCGAAGCCGTGCGACCGTAATCGCGGCCGCGCCTGCAATGAGGATATAAAGCGCGATGGGCATAATCTGCGGGTTGTTGGACGAAATTAGGAGTGGCACGACAAAGGCACCAATAAGCCCTAATGAAGCGAGAGCTGGGCCATGCAACATCGCACCAGCCATAGAGACCAAAGCAATCACCCCTAAAGCAATGAACGTCGTTGCCGGACCAATCAGCTCATATAAGCCATGGGCTGCGAACACGGCGGCGAACATGGCGAAGGTGCCTATCGCCGTTAATATCTCAGGCACACCGGCCCATTCAAAACCCGCAATTTTCTGCTCTGGGTTTCTGCGGCGCATGAACTCACCGACCAAGCACAATACCGCACCAAACAAAACACCCATCGCAATGCGTGCCGCAGGCCCTAAGAAGCCCGCTTCAATCGCATATCCCACAAGGAAAATTGAGCCCAGCGCCATGGTGATCCCACCAACCCAAACACTCAATTTGCCACCAATGGTGCTTTCAGCTTTTTCAGAAGCCGTAGCAGAAACAGGCACAGCCTCTTCCACTTCGCTCATCGCGGCCGTGGCAACGTCTTCTGTATCGGGGGCTTCGTCGGTTTGCTCGTCATCAAAATCTGAGACGTCTTCTTGAACAGTTGGGGCGGGCGGACGTTCTTCTGCCAAATTTTGAGCAGACGATTCCTCAGGCGCAATCAGGGGTTCCCCTTCAGCTCTTTCGCCACTTTCTAGTTTCTCAACAATATTGCGCAGCTTGAAAAGTTCGCCCGAAATTTCGTCAAGCTTTCTTGCCTGTTCTTTGGTTTTGAAAAAAGCAACCAGCCCAAGGGGAGCGCCAAATAAAAATATAAGGCCGATGAGAACGGCTAAACCAAATTCCACACTCTTACCTCAGCATCACTTGCAATATGCTTTGAAGTTAAGAGTTATTAGGCCGCCTTGCAACCATATCAATTTCCACGAGCGCCTTCACCGCCAAACCAGTAACGCCGATGCAGGTGCGGGCGGGCAAGCGATCAGCTGGAAAATAAGAAGCATAGACCTTGTTCATCACTTCATAATCGCGCTCAAATTCAGTGATATAAACACGGCACTGCGCCACATCATCCAACCCCAGCCCCATGCCTTCCAAGACGATAATCAAGTTATCCATCACCCGACGCGTTTGCGCTTCAATGCCTTCAGGTAAAGCACGCGATGGCTCACCCGGCCATGTTGGCATTTGCCCCGTTACAAAGACAAAACCATCCACTTCTGTTGCATGAGAAAACGGCGCAACACCTTTCGGCGCTTTCGCAATTTGGTGAAATTCAATCGGTCCCATATCTATCCTCATCATCCCAATGTCTTCTTACCTAACGCAATAGCAGCCGCCGTGTCGCATGATTTTTCAATTGTCGGCAGAATTTGCTTAGACGGCGACCAATTCGCGAGTAAGATGAGGGCGAAATTTGCAAAGGCTAATTAATGACTCTCAAAAGTGACCCGCGTTTTCAGCCTGTATCTGGCTTCGACCTTCCCAGATTTGCTGGCGTACCAACCTTTATGCGCTTACCGCACATTGCGGCAGATGACCCTGACTATGGGAAAGTGGACATCGGCATTATTGGCGTTCCGTGGGATGGCGGCACAACCAACAGACCGGGCGCCCGCCACGGCCCGCGCCAATTGCGTGATCTGTCCACCATGATACGCGCAGCACATCCCGCATCTGGCCTGCGCCCTTTTGAGATGTTCAATTGTGCCGACCTCGGCGATGTTGGTCCCAACCCTGCAGACCTTGATGATTCCATGCAACGGGTGAGTTCCGCCTATGCCGACATAAAGCGCGACGGTATTATTCCGCTAACGGCAGGCGGCGATCATTTGATCTCACTGCCAATCTTGCGCGGTCTTGCAAGTGATGGCCCTTTAGGCATGGTACATTTTGATGCCCATACCGACTTATTCAAAGATTATTTTGACGGCACTCAATACACCCACGGCACCCCGTTCCGTCGCGCGATTGAGGAAGGACTGCTTGATCCAAAACGCGTCATACAAATCGGCATTCGTGGCACCATGTATGATGATGAGGATATTCGTTGGGGTCGGGAACAAGGCGTGACGATCATCACCATTGATGATTTCATGACACGCGGTCTTGACGATGTGATGAGCGAAGCGCGGCAAGTTGTTGGCACACAACCAACCTATGTAAGCTACGATATTGATTTCATCGATCCGGCCTTCTGCCCTGGCACAGGCACACCAGAAATTGGCGGCCCAAACACATGGCAAGCACAGCAAGTTGTGCGTCAGTTAGAAGGTCTCAACCTCATCGGCGCTGACTTGGTAGAAGTCTCACCTCCCTTTGATCAATCAGGCAATACAGCATGGGTAGGTGCGTCGATTATGTTTGAACTCTTATGTCAATTAGCAGCAAGTAAGGCAGCACGATGACCCAGCAAGACCAACGCCGCTCAGCCCCCTCAGCACTTAGAAACCGTGAAGCCATCGCAAGCATTTTGCAGTCTGTCTTACCAGACAGCGGTGTGGTTTTGGAAATTGGATCAGGCACGGGTGAACATGTGATTCATTTTGCTGAAAAATTCCCAGACCTCACATTTCAACCAACAGAACTGGATCTTTCAAAACTGCAAAGCATCCAAGCATGGGTTGCTGAAAGCGGATTTTCCAACATACGCCAACCCTTTTCTTTCAACCTGTTAGAAGATGCTGCCCCGCTTGAAAAAGCGAATGCTGTGATTTCAGCCAATGTAATCCACATTGCACCATGGGCTGCAACGATCGCTCTGTTTAAATTGGCGAGCCAATTGCTCCCAAGTGACGCGCCCTTGTTTTTCTACGGCCCGTTCCATCGCAGTGACATTGAGACCGCCCCAAGCAATGTGGCTTTCGATGCCAAGCTACATGCAGAAAATCCGGGCGGTGGTCTGCGCCATATTGATGACATGACAGCACTCGGCGCGGAAAACGGGTTCTCGCCGCCAATGATCATTGAAATGCCCGCCAACAATCTTTCTGTGACGTTCAAAAAAATCTAGGATTAGACCCCAAACCCTTACCCAAGGCGTGCTTTATCGGCGAGCGCTTTCACAGATTTATGAGCCACCACAACACGGTCTTGCGCATAGGCTTCGTGGTTGGCCTCAACGTCTTTGAGATTATAATGATAGTTCACCATCAAGCCCGCTGATTGCTTCAAGCCTTTGGCTGAAACATCACCCGCCCAGTTGATCTGCAACAAGCTTGCACCATTGCCCAAATGGAAGCGCGCCACAGGATCAAACGGCAAGCCATCGGGTCGCTTTTCATTGAGGAAGTAATGGGCAAGCAACTCGGTCAAACTACCTTGCAAGCTTGTGATGCGCTCCAACCCTTCACCATCTTCAATACCCAGCACAGCACCAAGTGCTTCATGTGCTTTGCCGTCTGGTTCTTCTTTTGAGGCTTTGGCAAGCCATCGCGTAAAAGCGGGCACAGGTGAAAGGGTGACGAAGGTTTTCAAATTCGGCAAATCATAAGCCAAATCGCTTGCCACTTGTTTGATCAAGAAGTTGCCGAATGACACGCCTTGCAAACCTTTTTGACAATTGGAAATGGAATAAAAGATCGCCGCAGTTGCTTCTTCAGCCTCGATTTCATCGCGCCCTTCTGCCAATACTTTTTGCACAGACCGAGCAATCTCATTGGTCAGCGCAATCTCGACAAAGATCAAAGGCTCATCAGGCATGGCCGGATGGAAAAACGCATAGCAACGCCGGTCTGCTGGCAAAAGCCTGCGGCGCAAATCATCCCAGCTGGAAATCTCATGTACCGCTTCATAGGAAATGACTTTCTCAAGAATATGCGCAGGTGTCGTCCAATCGATGGGACGCAAAACAAGGAAGCCTCGATTAAACCAAGAGGAGAACAAATATTCAAAATCAACATCCGTTCGCTTAAGTCGACCAATGTCATTCAACATACCAAGCAAGTCTTCGCGCATACGAACCAACCGCTCAGTACCACCAGGTGCACTGTTTAAACGGCGCAGCAATTCAAGACGTTTTGGCTCACAGATTTTACGAAGGTTCTTAAGCGCCTCCGCTGACATATTCTTGGCATAGTCAGCCGCCGCTGCTTCGGCCTCATCCGGTGAAACATCCAGATTTTCATTAAGGTGCAGGAAGAATTCTTGCTTATCCTCATGGCTCAATGTCTCATATTTGTTAAACAAAGCATGAGCAATCTTGGTCCCCGTGGCTTCACCACGACCAGATAGCAATGCATCACAAAGCTCTGTAATAGAGCGCTTATCATCTGATTTTGAGAAGACGATTGCCCGTTCAAAAACGCTTGAAAGCATACCGTAAATGCTGGAGTTATTACTCATTGTATTCCAAAATTCCTAATTCCCATCCCGCCCAAGAACGATTGGTTCTCCATGTGGCGTCGCCCTTGCTGCGCGGTCCCATGCGTCTTTTCGTTCATTGAGAGGATCTTGTTCCACCAAACCCTTTTGAAGCGTCATCCGCTCTAACGCCGTAAGCCAGCACTGATAATAGCCTTCATCATCTGGCTTTTCTTTGATGACGGCTCCTAACATTTCAGCCCATTCATTCACGTTGAATTGCCCGCGATCAACAAGCAGATGGACAATTGAAAACACTTCCGCATGCCAAGGCTCTTCAAACACCGCTCCCGCATCATCTTTGGGAAGATCATCAAGTTGCAGCAGCGGAGAATTCACATCAACATCAAGCATGCTCAAGATAAGGTTCCCATAGATCCGCCATTACATGATCACCACGCCGCGCTTCATCGCCCCAAAGCTCATTGGCTGCGAACTGGACGGTATAAAGCCATTTCGGGTTTTCCCCTTCATCGCGTGCATTTGTGTCTGGATAAACATAACCGCCATGCGCTGAGATAATTGTACCGACATGACCACGAACATAACGCGGCGCGCGGGTATGGCCCATGGGGTGAAAATTTTTAACCCGCACTTCGTCACCCACCTCAAAGGCGGCAGCATCTGAAATTGGACGATCACACGGACCACCAGATTTCAAAACGCCCTCAACCGCTTCTGCTTTCAACACGCCCTTAACAGGAATGGCAGGTTCTAACAGTTTGCCCGTTTCAAGTTCTTCACTTGTCACGAGGCCCGCGTCCAGCATCAACCGCTCTAGGCCTGCAATCCAGATTTGATAATAGCTTGAATTGAGGTATTGCGGCGGCGGAAGGCTTTCCCTTGCATGGCGCGATTTATCAAGGTTCCATTTGCCTGATGCGGCCATCGCAATGACTATCGCCAGCGCCCGCTCTTCCCATTCACCGTGAAAAACTGGCTTTACTGGCTCACCAATAACAGGGCCGAAGCCTTGCATGCCACCAAGATCATGGCCTGAATTCATGCCGCCACCTCATCGGGGTTGAGGGCTAAGCCTGTACCAATCATGGAATCCCGCGTCACCAAATCAGCCAACTCTGCTTCGCTCATACCGTCTGTGCCTTCTGGTCGTTTCGGGATGACGAGGTAACGAAGTTCCGCCGTTGAATCCCAAACTTGGATCGAGACATCATCTTCCAACGTCACACCGAAATCGGCCAATACCCCTCGTGGGTCCATCACAGCACGGGAGCGATAGGGCGCGGATTTATACCAAACAGGCGGCAAGCCCAAAACGTGCCATGGATAGCAAGAGCAAAGCGTGCAAACGACCATATGATGAATATGATCAGTGTTCTCGACCACCTTCATATGTTCCGTCTGCCGCCCCTCAAAACCGAGCGAATTAACCGCCGCCGTTGCATCTGTTCGTAGCCATGCCAAAAACTCAGGATCAGACCAAGCTTTCGCGACAACCTCAGCACCATTGCGCGGGCCAACTTGATTTTCGTAAGTGTCGACGATGACATCAAGGGCTGCAGGGTCGATATATCCTTTTTCGGTCAACAATGATTCCAAAGCGCGCACTCTCAGCGCTGTCTCAGATAATTGCGATCCTTCACCGTGGTCGTGATCGTGGCCCATTATCATCTCCTTGTTCGACTATTATTTGGACCTGATTGTTAGCAGTTTGGCAAGCTGGAAATTTTTACTCCCTCAAAGTTGAAGTCCAAATTCCTATAAGCCATTTATGCAACCGATTTATGATGATAGGGTCATTTTGACATCATCAATTTGGTTTTATTCATGCAATCAATCAGACGGCTTTTATCCATGCGCAATACGGTCAAAATGTCCAGTGTTATGGCCTTTTTCGCCATCGCAGCAACAGCAACTGCAACATACCTTACGCCACAGGTGGCGTTTGGCCAACAAGCTGCAGACCAAGTTCAACCTGAAGAACAAACGCCGCCATCGGATGAAACCAACAAGAAAACAGCGACTGGCACAAATTGGATTATCAGTGTTGCAAACCCCCATGCCGCAGAAGCAGGGGCCGCCGTGTTGCGGGCTGGCGGCAATGCGGTTGATGCCATGGTCGCTGTTCAACTAACACTTGGGCTTGTTGAGCCGCAATCATCTGGTCTCGGCGGCGGTGGGTTTTTGCTTTATTGGGACAATAAAACAAAAAAACTACATTCCGTTGATGGTCGTGAAACCGCCCCTCAAAACGTAAATCCAAAACATTTCTTGGATGCAAACGGCAAGACATTGAAATTCTTTGATGCTGTGGTGAGTGGGCGCTCCGTTGGTGTTCCAGGCTTGCCGAAACTGCTTCATCAAACACACCAAAAATTTGGCAACAAAGCTTGGGATAGCTTGTTTTCTCATCCGCTCAAATTGGCAGAAGATGGTTTTAAAGTATCCCCAAGAATGGCCAGCCTTGTTGAACGTCGAGCAAAGGGTTTAAGTCGCTTCGACACAACTCGAGCCTATTTCATGGGCCAAGACGGCAAGCCTTTGCGTCGTGGCACATTGCTCAAAAACCCAGCCTACGCGCAAAGCCTTCTCGATTTTCAAAAAGAAGGTGCCGATGTCTTTTATCGCGGACGGATTGCCCGACAAATTGTAGACGCCGTTCAAAACGCAAAAGATCGCCCCGGCACGCTGACACTGGGTGATATGCAAAATTACACAGCAAAAGAACGCGCACCTGTTTGCGCCCCTTATCGTGGTTACTCAGTATGCGGCATGGGCCCGCCTTCATCTGGCGCTATCGCGGTGGGACAAATTTTAGGCACCCTTGAGCCATTCGACCTTAAAGCACTCGGCCCCAACAACCCAACAAGCTGGCAATTAATCGGCGATGCGACACGGCTCGCCTTTGCTGACCGTGGGCGTTATGTGGCCGATGATGACTTCGTGGTTGTCCCTAAGAAAGGCTTGCTTGATGAAAGTTACTTGCAAGGGCGCGCAGGAAACCTAAAGGTTGGAGAACGCTTAAAAAACGCCAACCCTGGCACACCTGAATTCGACCACGCATTCAACAATTATGCTGATGATGAAGCGATTGAGCTACCATCAACGACACATTTCTCCATACGAGATAGCGACGGCAACATCGTCTCTATGACAACATCAATTGAGAGCGCCTTTGGTTCCAATATTATGGCGGGTGGTTTTTTGCTGAACAATCAACTAACCGACTTTTCCTTCAGAACCCGTGTTGATGACCGTTTGATTGCCAACAGCATTGCACCGGGAAAGCGTCCACGCTCGTCCATGTCGCCAACTATTATCTTTAAAGACGGCAAACCAGTTATGGCCCTTGGAAGCCCCGGCGGGAGCCGCATAATCTCTTATGTGGCACAGGCAATCATCGCGGTTATTGATTGGGATATGTCGATCCAAGATGCGTTTGATAACCCGCATATAACCAACCGATTTGGCACATTCGCCCTTGAGGCAAGCACCAAAGCAATCGAGTTACAAGCACCACTAGAAGCAATGGGCTACAGAACGGTTTCCATCTCCCTTAATTCAGGACTTCACGGCATCATCATCAAAGATGACACCCTCATCGGGGCCGCAGACCGCCGACGTGAAGGCGTGGTAATCGCCGAATAAAAATAAGGACTAACCACCGTGCAGACTATCGCAACCCTCGTCGCTCAATTTGCGAAAGATGGCAGAGTAGAATGGCTTGGCGTTCGCCCTGCCCGTAAGGAGCCATTGGTTTCCTTATCTAGCGCCAAGATCAACCACAATGGCATTGAAGGCGATCATCGCAATAAGCCTGGCAAACGAACTGTGACACTTATACAAGCAGAACATTTGCAAGCCATTGCAAGCCTATGCGCCAATGAGGCCTCGCCCATAGACCCTGCCAGACTACGCCGCAACATTGTGGTAAGCGGCATCTCATTGATGGGGCTTCGCAACAGAGAATTTAAAGTCGGCACTGCTTTATTGCGCGGCACAGGATTATGCGCCCCATGTTCGCGCATGGAAACAGAACTCGGTCATGGCGGATACAACGCCATGCGTGGCCATGGCGGCATCTGCGCTGAAGTTCTGGAAGAAGGTGACGTTGACCTATTTGGGCCCGTTTCACACACTTAATTCGAAATGAATTAATTCATAATTAAGTATAAGTTCATAGCATATTCTCACATACTTGGAGAATTTCACTATGAGCAAAAACATCGTTCCAAAAATTGTCGTTTGTTTTCTTGCCGGCGCGGTAACATTGACGCTGCTGTTACTCGCAGTCGCCGGATTTACTGCTTTCAACATTTCCAAACAACAAGGAACGGAGGCCTTCATCAACAGCGTTGAGAACAAACGAAACGCTCTCAATCGAACGATAAAAAATGCGACAGGAAGCCTCCAAGCTTTCGCAGCCTCTACGGACGCAGAACGAAGCTTCGTAAGGTTTCGGGCTGGTTGGGCGCAACTAAAAGACCAAGCAAGCGACGTATTGCGTGAAACTTATGTAACCAACAATCCAAACAAACCTGGCAAACGTCACCTTATGACGGAAGCCGAAGGCGTTAAGCATTACTACGCGACGAACCACAAAGAATATCATGCCACAATCGACCGACTTATTAAGTCATACGACTTCGGCGATATTGCTTTCGTCAGCCCTGAGGGAAACTTCATCTATACTTATCATAAAGGTACAGATTTTGGTCGCATGGCAGATAGCCCAGAACTAAATGGTCTTGCCAGTTATGCCGCTTACAAAGAAGCCATGAAATCCGTTGATGTTTGGATGGATACAGCCGCAAACTCGATGCGTGAAGAATTTAAAGGCATCGTCTATTCATCTGGCGTCATCACGCAGAAAGACAAAACTCTCGGTGTTGCTCTTGCAAGTCCTGTTTCCAATAAGGACCGTTACATGGGCATGATGGTTATCACCATCAACCAAAAGCTCCTCACCTCTGTCTTAAATGCTACCACTGGTTTGGGCAGCACAGAACAGACCTTTATTGTAAAAAAGGACGGAAGCGCTGTTTCCTTTGATGATACGGGCAAACTTGCCAGCACAATTGAACTATCTGGCACCATCGCTGTTGATATTCAAAAAGGTGAGATGATAGCCGCTGCGACACATATTGAAGATGTTTCAAAGACAGTTGTTGGCAGCAAAATGTCCTTTCACGGGCATGATATGGGCCTTCTGGAGACAATCGCAAATGACGACCTAGAAGCATCCAGCATCAAAATCGTAACACAACAATCCATTGCTGGCCTCTTCTGTCTTGCCATCATCATGGGCCTAATTTTCGTGCAAACAAATCGACTGCTTGCCCCTTTAGCTTCTCAGGTCAAAGTTGCCCGCAAGCTTGCAGATGGTGATCTAGAGGTTGAAATCGCGACGACAAAACGAACAGATGAAATTGGCCAAATGACCACAGCCCTTACCGTTTTTCGTGACAACGCAATTGAGCAGAAAAACTCATCCGAGGAACGACGCAAGAACCACATTTTACGTGATAATCGGCAAGCTCAAATCGATCAAATGATCGCAGAGTTTCGCGATGACATGACAGAAACGTTGAGTGTCGTGAATGATATTACAGTAATGATTGGTGAAAAGGCCAACACGTTGAATGCAGGCACCAGCACAGCTTCAAGTGAAGTAGAAAATGCAGACACCTCTTCAACTCAAGCCTCCGATAACGTTGGTTCCGTTGCAGTCGCCGCCTCTCAAATGAATGATTCAGTGCGACAAACAACAAATGAGCTGGTTTCCGCCAGTGAAATGATCCAGCAATGTAACGAGAAAGCCCGCACAACGAACGACAACATTAGCGGCCTTGCGCAAAACGCTCAGAAAATTGGCGATGTTGTTGGTTTGATTTCTGATATCGCAGAACAAACCAACCTACTGGCATTAAACGCAACCATCGAAGCCGCGCGCGCGGGCGATGCGGGCCGAGGTTTCGCAATCGTTGCTTCTGAGGTGAAATCATTAGCCTCACAAACATCGACTGCTACGGAAGAGATTTCCAGCCAGATTTCAGAAATTCAGGGCCTGACAGACAATGCTGTTATTGCCATTAATGACATTGCTGAAATGGTGAGCACGATCCACGGAAAAGCCGATGAAATCCTCACCAAGATGCATGAGCAAAGCACGGCAATCAACGACATCTCAGAACACGCTTCTAGTGCGGCGAACAGCACAGCTTCGGCTGCATCTTCTGTGACAAACATCAAGCAGCGCATCAACAACAACCACAATAATTCCAATGAAATGTCGACGGCTTCCCAGCAGTTGAATGAAAAAACAGCGCGGCTGAAAAATAACGTAGATAGCTTCCTGACAAAGGTCGTGAACGTATAAATAAGCTTCCAAAATAGACTTTCAAAAAACCGGCGCCTCAAAACGCCGGTTTTTTTGTTCATTGACGATGGCAAAAAGAAACCGCATCCTTATCGGATATTGAAAATATATTTAGGAAATCCGATGCGTCTTTTTAATTTTGCATGCGCTCTTGTTTCTTGCGCAACCATTACAGTGACGGCACAAGCTGAAACACTAACCATTCTTCACACCAATGATCTGCACAGTCGGATCGAGCCGATCAATAAATATAACAGCGCCTGCTCACCAGAAAACAACTTAGCTGGAAAATGCTTTGGCGGGTGGGCACGACTAAAAACGGCTGTTGAAGTCGCTCGATCAAAAGCACCAAACTCGCTTTTAGTAAGCGGCGGCGATCAATTTCAAGGCACGTTATTCTACACCTATTACAAAGGAACCGTTGCCGCTGAGATGATGAACAATCTCGGCTACGACGCGATGACAGCTGGCAACCATGAATTTGATGACGGGCCAGAAGTGCTTCAGGGCTTCGTGAAAAAAGTGAACTTTCCCGTTTTGCTTTCCAATGCGGACGTTATGAAAGAGCGCTTTTTAAGTGATGCTTTGATGCCGTCTTACATCGTTGAAAAAGCGGGAGAAAAAATTGGGCTTTTGGGTTTAACGCCTGAAGACCTACCAAGCCTTGCCTCACCCGGTGATAACATCGCCATGCAAAACCCTGTTACGGCATTAAAGCGCGAAATTGCGTCGTTAAAGCAAAGAGGTGTTAAGCGGATTATTGTGTTGAGCCATTCTGGCTTTGGCGTGGACCAAAGAATAGCCCAACAAGTCGATGATATTGACCTGATTGTCGGCGGTCACTCCAATACGTTTTTATCCAATATCGCTAAGGTCTAGCGCGGCCCTTACCCCACTTGGGTAACCACGCCTAACGGCGGGCGCACGGCCATTGTTCAAGCCTACGCCTATGGCAAATATCTTGGCCGCATTGATTTAGACTTCGATCAAGATGGTGTTGTGATAGAGGCCAAGGGCGAGCCTATCCCTGTCGACAAACTCATCAAGGAAGACGCCAAAACCAAACAGCGGGTAGCCGAACTTGCCAAACCTCTTGAGAAAATCAGGCAGAAGGTGGTTGGTTTTACAAAAAACCCAATTGATGGAGATGGTGAAAACTGCCGTGTCGCAGAATGCACGATGGGTACGCTTGTCACTGACGCCTTGCTCTCGCGCTTCAAACCACAAGGCGCGGAAATCGCAATTATAAATGGAGGCGGGCTGCGCGCCTCTATCAACGCTGGCCCCATAACAATGGGCGAGGTTTTGGAGGTGTTACCGTTCCAAAACACAGTCGCCACCTTTTCTATGACTGGGGCCGACATTGTGACCTCGCTTGAAAGTGGCGTCAGTAGGATTGAAGATTTAGAAGGCCGCTTCCCACAAGTAGCAGGACTGCGTTACGCAGTTAATGCTTCCAAGAAAGCAGGTAGCCGCATTTCGAAGGTTCATGCCAAGATCAACGGCGAATGGACACCCATTGACGCAAACCGTCACTATAATATTGTCACCATCGACTTTTTGCGCACAGGGGGTGATGGATATGAGCTGTTCGATAGCAAGGCAAAAGACCCGTATGATTTTGGGCCTAACATTGAAAATGTAGTGGCCGACTATTTGATTAGCGCAGGTGATTATGAACCGACATTAAGGGGCGAGATCATAGTTGAATAAACGTACGTAATTCTTGGAGTTGCACCCCAGAAGGAATAGCATCTATTGGGGGCTAAGTTAGATATTTTAAGGACAATGATCCTGCCAGCATCGCTTGGGGTCAGCCTTACGTTTGCAAATTTAAAGTGGGTTGCCATCCCCTTCATCTTTTTTCTGAGTTCAAAACAATGGATGCCGATGTTTTATCATCGTTGGTGCTGGGCTTGCGGGTCTTGTCGCGGCAAATTTAAAAGCTGGGCAAGGTGATGCGTTTTAGTTTCGAGGGAAAAAGCATATCTCTTAGCAGACAATATGAGCGTGCTTTTGCGTCCACTTATTGTCATGGGTGTTGGGGATGCGGTTCTTCAGGCATTTGATGTCATCAATTTGCAGGAATTTGCAGGCGCGCGACACGCAGATGTGGCCTATGTCGGCTGATGATTACCGAAAGTCTTGTTTGGAATTGCTCCATGCTCTGATTTTTTGATCAGAAGACGCAAAAAAGCCCCCGCTGTTTTCAGCGAGGGCTTTTTAAATTTGTATAGAGAATGTTTCAAAGATTTCTTTTGCATTTGACAGGCCCGGCAGCGACCTACTCTCCCACGCCTTAAGACGAAGTACCATCGGCGCTGAGAAGTTTCACTTCCGAGTTCGGGATGGGATCGGGTGGGGGCTTCTCGCTATTACCACCGGGCCGGTGAAATGCAAAAGATTAGGTCTTTAACTCATATTTTTTTGTTATCCACGCTAGTGAGGCGCAAATAAATATCGACTAATGAGAGTAATCAAGCCATTCGAGTTATTAGTACTGGTAAGCTTCAGACCTTACGGCCCTTCCACACCCAGCCTATCGACGTCGTAGTCTTCGACGACTCTCAAGGGAAAACTTATCTCTAGGTGGGTTTCCCGCTTAGATGCTTTCAGCGGTTATCCCGTCCACACGTAGCTACCCTGCAATGCTGCTGGCGCAACAACAGGTCCACCAGTGGTGTGTCCATCCCGGTCCTCTCGTACTAGGGACAGATCCTATCAATTTTCCTACGCCCACGGCAGATAGGGACCGAACTGTCTCACGACGTTCTGAACCCAGCTCACGTACCACTTTAATTGGCGAACAGCCAAACCCTTGGGACCTGCTCCAGCCCCAGGATGTGATGAGCCGACATCGAGGTGCCAAACGATTCCGTCGATATGAGCTCTTGGGAATCATCAGCCTGTTATCCCCGGCGTACCTTTTATCCGTTGAGCGATGGCCCTTCCACGAGGGACCACCGGATCACTATGACCGACTTTCGTCTCTGCTCGACTTGTCAGTCTCGCAGTCAGGCTGGCTTATGCCATTGCACTCTAACAGACGGTTTCCAACCGTCCTGAGCCAACCATCGCGCGCCTCCGTTACTCTTTAGGAGGCGACCGCCCCAGTCAAACTACCCGCCACAGAGGGTCCCTGATCCGGATAACGGATCTAGGTTAGACACCAGAAAACAATAGGGTGGTATTTCACATTATGGCTCCACTCGAACTGGCGCTCAAGTTTCAAAGCCTCCCACCTATTCTACACAATTCTTTCCTAATGCCACTCTGAAGCTGCAGTAAAGGTGCACGGGGTCTTTCCGTCTAACCGCGGGTACTCCGCATCTTCACGGAGAATTCAATTTCGCTGAGCATATCCTGGAGACAGTGGGGAAGTCGTTACGCCATTCGTGCAGGTCGGAACTTACCCG
>JBDVXS010000051.1:0-17668 GCA_039964305.1 Hyphomicrobiales bacterium | reverse complement strand
TAGAAATCTCTATCTGTGTGAGGGCAAAGTGAGACAAGGGGTCAATTGATTTAAAGCGCCATTCATCACGACTGGCCATGAAGATGATGCCATGTTGATCGGCGACGAATACATCGTGATTGTTGTTTTTCCAGCTTGCCTCAATGGCGTCGACTGTGATCTTCACCACCACCACACCGATTACTTTGCCATCATGGTGAACGGGCGAGGAATAGTAAAATCCGCGCTTACCTGACGAGATGCCGAGAGCGAAGTAGGTTGCGGCACGTCCAGCAATGGCCTCTGTGAAATAGGGGCGATAGCGGAAATTTTTGTCAAGGAAGGAGCGGGGAAGGTCGAAATTGCTCGTTGCAACTGTTTGCCCTGATTTGTCCATCACATAAATGTCTGAGGCTTCGATCTCAGTGGCCAGTGAACTTAGTTGCTGGTTGAGGATTTTACCGAGAGAGCGTGATTTGCCGCTCTTTAAAAATGCAATGACATCATCTCTGTCCGCAACCAAAGGGGCAACGGGTTCATACCGCAATAGCGCCCCTTGCAAGCCAGATCGTGTGAGGCGGTAGGCGGCGGCGTTCTCTTCCATCAGATCTTTTAAAAAATACCGCTCACTAAGGATGAAAACCACAGAGAACAATGCGCTTAAAAAACCAACGAACACAAACGTAGAAATGATTTTGCGAAGACCACGAAACATCCCGCATGATTAGCACATCATTTTGAAGTCTGTAAAATGAGTTAGAAGAGACGAACCCCAAATTAGAATTCATCATTTCCAATTTTTGAGATGTGACCATGCGCTGATGAGCATTTGGTTGCTATGTGTTGGGTGGATTAAGACGCTTCGATCATCATATGTCGGCGTTTTATCGTTGGCTAAGAGCCTAATGCCGTCGGCTCACCACCATTGTTGATTGATACATCAGCGATGGTTGCCGCTTTAAACTTCACTTTTTCCTTCGTGCCTCAGTACATGATGAAGATTTCAAAAAACATTCTTATTTTTTACTTATTTTCACAAGTGATTATCTTTTGAGTTGATGGACCTGCGTTGATGTTGTTCAGCATAAGTGCCAGTATTCTCTTTCATATACTCAGATCAATTAACACGGGAGAAAATAATGGCTTATAATGTTCTTATTTTGGGAGCGTCTTACGGATCACTTCTTTCAACGAAACTTCTGATGGCCGGACACAATGTGACTTTGGTATGCCTGCCGGAGGAAGCTGAGCTTATCAATGACAAGGGAACCATCGTTCGCATTAAGCTGCGTGGCGATGCTGACTTTACGGTCTTAATGTCTTCCGCATTTCCTGGGAACCTAAAGGCAATTACGCCTGCTGAGGCAAAGCCTGAAGATTTCGACTTGGTTGGATTTGCAATGCAAGAGCCTCAATACCGAGTTGACGAGATCAAAGGCCTTTTGAGCAAAATTGCCAAAAGTGGGAAGCCGTGCCTTTCGATTATGAACATGCCGCCGTTACCATACTTGAAGCGGTTCAAAGGGTTGGATCATAAGGAATTGGAGGCATGTTACACTGATGCAAGTGTATGGTCAGATTTTGATCCTGCTCTTGTGACCCTATGCAGCCCTGACCCACAAGCTGTGCGACCACCAACAGAAGGGCTCAACGTTCTTCAGGTGGGCTTGCCAACAAATTTTAAAGCCGCAGCCTTCGATGAAACCTCGCACACCGACATTCTAAGACAGTTGGAAACAGATATTGGAAATGTTCGACTAATCGATCGCGATGTACCGGTAAAACTTCGCACATTCGATTCAATCTTTGTTCCAATCGCGAAGTGGAGCATGCTTTTGACTGGAAATTATCGATGCATTACGCGCGGTGATGTCCAGCCAATAAAAGCCGCAGTTCATGGCGATGTGGAACAGTCTCGCGCGATATATGAATGGGTCAACGAGCTTGCTCGTGATCTTGGTGCTGATTTGAGCGATCAAGTTCCATTTGAAAAATATGCAACCGCCGCAGAAAACCTTTTAAACCCTTCATCCGCAGCAAGGGCTGTTTATGCTGGTGCGCCTTACATAGAACGGGTTGATCGGGTGGTTCAAATGATTGGACGCCAAAGAAATATGCAGTCACCTGTGATTGATGAAATCGTCGCTACGGTCGATGAAAAACTCAAACAAAACCGCGAGGCAGCCTAAGTCTTATAGAGGTTGAACATCGATTTAAAATGATGGGAAAACAGAACAGCTGTTGACGCATGCGTTAGCTAGTCCGTCTTTTATCGAGTGCCTTGTGGTCGATAAATGAGTAGCAAAACAATATTGTGTAATTGATGGCGGCATTCGCTTAAAAATTAGCCAGCACTGCCTAATATTTTGCATTGCACAATTTTCAAGCCTCAGTCAGATTGTGGCATGATTTCATCCGATGCTTCCATACTTATTGTTGGAGAGAGCGAGTGCACACTTTCTCTTATAGGGGAAGGTTTGCGTGAGTTTGGGTATAATAATCTCACGACCGCACCCAGTATTGCAGGTCTTGCAGCCGTTATAGAACGTATTCATCCCAAAGCTATAATCGTTGAAGTTGGGAGTTCTGGCAGTCTTGTTCAAGACGCTATATTCCAACTTTGCCGCGCTTTGTTTTTGCCGATGGTGATGTTTGTCGACAGCTCAGATGAGGCTTTGACACAGTCTGCAATCGAAGCGGGCGTTGCGGCCTACATTGTTGATGGGCTTAAAAAAGAGCGGGTGAAACCAATTTTGGAACTGGCGATAAGCCGTTTTGAAGAGCGCTCCCGCATGTTGTGCGAATTAGAAAAAGCGCAAAGTGAATTACAAGATCGTAAAGCGATTGAACGGGCAAAAGGCTTCTTGATGCAATCCAAAGGGGTGAGCGAAGAGCAGGCCTATGGTTTGATGCGCAAGACTGCAATGAACCAAAACCGTAAGGTACGTGATATTGCAAATATTCTGCTCGTTGCGGCAGATCTTTTGAAATAGCCATCGTTCGCCGCTCAAATTTTAGGCAAAAAATATTGCAGCGCACAATTTGTGCGTTTTTTTAGGCGGTTTTAAACAGTCATCTTCCGTGCATTTGCTCAGTATTTTAAATTAACTGAATATTATCAAGGGCTTATTCTTTTTTCGTAAGCTTGGCACGGTAGTTGCTAATTACTTAACGCGCAATGAATGCGCTCAAACAAATTTGTCCAATGACGGACATTACATAAGCAAAGCTGCTCAAAGATCTTACGCGCTGGTTTTCCTCCCAAGGCGCGTGAGGGTTTTTGGGCAGCTTTTTTGTTTCAGCTTCGGCTACTAAACAGGAGTTTCAAAAAAATGGCGTTATGGAAAAACACCAAAGACAAATTAATGGTTGCAGGCGCGGGGCTTGTTGGTGCGATCATGACATTAACGGTCGCCTCATTTTCACCTGCAAAAGCAGAGATTTTAGAGGTTGAGAAGGATGAGCTTACGTTTGGCTTTATCAAGCTCACAGATATGGCACCGCTCGCAGTGGCAGCTGAACTTGGGTATTTTGAAGATGAAGGTCTTTTTGTAACCCTCGAGCCGCAAGCCAACTGGAAAGTGCTGCTTGATCGTGTGATTACGGGCGAACTTGATGGCGCGCATATGTTGGCGGGGCAACCGCTTGCTGCGACAATCGGGTTTGGTACGAAAGCACACATTGTGACACCGTTCTCAATGGACTTGAATGGCAATGGCATCACAGTTTCAAACGAGATTTGGGATTTGATGAAGCCCAACGTGCCTAAGCAAGCAGACGGCAAACCTCAACACCCAATTAGTGCTTCTGCTTTAAAGCCTGTCGTCGAGAAGTTTCTTGATGAGGGTAAGCCTTTTAACATGGGCATGGTGTTCCCTGTCTCTACTCACAATTATGAGCTTCGTTATTGGTTGGCAGCTGGTGGCATTCACCCTGGTTTCTATTCAACAACCGATATATCTGGTCAAATTCAGGCTGAGGCGCTTCTTTCTGTAACGCCACCACCACAAATGCCAGCAACGCTCGAAGCGGGTACCATTTATGGTTATGCCGTTGGTGAGCCTTGGAACCAGCAAGCTGTTTTCAAAGGTATCGGTGTTCCGGTCATCACGGACTATGAGCTTTGGAAAAACAATCCTGAGAAGGTTTTCGGTCTCACAAAAGAGTTCACTGAGAAAAACCCAAACACAACGATTGCTCTGACAAAAGCGCTTATTCGTGCGGCCAAATGGCTGGATGAAGATGACAACGCTAACCGCTTGAAAGCTGTTGAAATTCTTTCTCGTTCTGAATATGTGGGTGCGGACCAAGACGTTATTGCAGCGTCTATGACGGGTACATTTGAATATGAAAAAGGCGATGTTCGTTCAGTGCCTGATTTCAATGTGTTCTACCGTCACTATGCGACCTATCCATTTTACTCAGATGCAGTTTGGTACCTCACACAAATGCGTCGTTGGGGGCAGGTCTCTGAGCAGAAGCCGGATAGCTGGTATGATGAAGTGGCGAAGTCGGTCTACCTACCAGACATTTATTTGAAAGCTGCAAAGCATCTGGTTGATGAAGGGCATGTCGATAAAAAAGATTTTCCGTGGGAAAGCGATGGCTACAAAGCGCCAACGCCTGCGGAAGATATCATCGATGCCATTCCTTACAACGGCAAAGAACCTAATGCCTATCTTGATAGCTTGAATATCGGCTTGAAAGGCGAGCAGCAGGTTAAAGGTGACGAGGTCGTCGGAGGCTAGCACTCTGACCGCGTGAGGCAGCAAGTCCAGAACACAATCATGCTGCCTCACTTTTTAATGCTCTTTCCAGTCTCTCCCAAGGCTCTCCCCAGTCTTTAAGACTCTCCCAAGACAGTGCGCAATTTTGTGCAATCGACGACAAAAGGTAATAAAATGGCAAATGTTTCTGATGCGGGCGCGGAAGTCGCGACCCCGAAACGCGAGAAAATTTTTACAGCAATAAACAAAGCAAGCGGCTGGCTAGATGCCCTTGGTTTGTCATGGCTGACGCCGATCTTGAAAATGATTGCGGGCGATAATCCAAAAGAACAAATGTCCGAATTAAAGCGGGTGCTTTTAATCCCGCTCATCGGCATTATCGGTTTTTTGGTCGCGTGGGGCGTTTTGGCACCACAAGTTCAAACATCACTCGGCGCTGTGCCGGGACCCGCCCAAGTTTGGGAACAAACTGGTGTTTTATGGGCAGACCATCAACGTGAACGCGCTAAAGAAGTTGCCTTTTTTGAACGCCAAGAAAAACGTAATCAGAAATTTATTGATGCTGGAAAACCTGAAAAGGTGAAGCAACGTAAATATACAGGTAAGCCGACTTATTTTGACCAGATCATCACGTCGCTTTTCACCGTTGGTTTAGGTTTCTTGATTGCAACAATTATTGCCGTGCCGCTTGGTATCGCCTCTGGCCTGTCTCGTAGTTTCAATGGTGCGATCAATCCACTGGTGCAAATTTTCAAGCCCGTTTCACCCCTTGCGTGGCTACCAATCGTCACCATGATTGTGGCGGCGACCTATTCCAATCCCTATGACTGGATGCCAAAATCATTGTTGATTTCTGCGGTAACCGTGACCCTTTGTTCTATGTGGCCAACATTGATCAATACGGCTCTTGGTGTGGCGTCTGTTGACAAAGACTTGATGAATGTCGGTCGCGTGCTTCAACTTCCAACATGGAAGACTGTCACAAAACTGGTTTTGCCATCGTCTTTACCGTTGATCTTTACAGGTCTTCGCTTGTCGTTGGGTGTGGGCTGGATGGTGCTGATCGCGGCTGAAATGCTGGCGCAGAACCCTGGTCTTGGAAAGTTTGTTTGGGATGAGTTCCAAAATGGTTCTTCAACATCCCTTGCTAAAATTATGGTTGCAGTGGTCACCATCGGCATTATTGGCTTCTTGCTTGATCGCTTGATGTATGCGCTGCAAACCGCCTTCACCTTCTCGGCTAATCGATAGGGTGGATTGATCATGACGATTTTAGAAATTTCAAACCTATCAAAACATTACGGTGAGGGCGCTGCCCGCACCGATGTATTGACGGACATTAATCTCAAAGTGGGAGAGGGTGAGTTTATAGCTATTGTCGGGTTTTCTGGCTCTGGCAAAACCACGCTTATGTCTCTGCTTGCAGGCCTTATTGAGCCGGATGCTGGCGGTGTCATTTTCAAGAACAAAGAGATTGATGGCCCGAGCCCTGATCGTGGGATTGTCTTTCAATCCTACTCCTTGCTGCCGTGGCTCACTGTTTACGGCAATGTTGAGCTTGCTGTCTCAGAGGTTTTCAAACAGCAGTCAAAAGCAGAGCGCGCTGCGACCATTGATAAATATATTGATATGGTTGGCTTGTCCCATGCGCGTGAGCGTAAACCAGCGGAGCTTTCAGGCGGTATGCGCCAGCGTGTGGCGGTTGCTCGCGCCTTGGCTATGCAGCCAGAGTTGCTCTTGCTCGACGAACCGCTTTCAGCGCTGGATGCGTTAACCCGCGCCAAGCTTCAAGACGAGTTTGCGGATATTTCTGAGAAAGAGAAAAAGACGATCATCCTCATCACCAATGATGTGGATGAGGCGATTTTATTGGCTGATCGGATCATTCCATTAACACCGGGGCCGAATGCGACTTTAGGACCTGAATTCAAGGTTGATCTTGCAAGGCCCCGTGATCGCGGCGCTATGAACTCGAATGAAGATTTCATCAAGTTGCGTGCGGATGTCACGGCTTATTTGATGGAAATTGGCTTAGAACGCGGCGCTGATACGGAGAACGAAATTCAGCTGCCGAATGTGATGCCGTTTTTCAATAAAGAGAAATTGCCAGAGGCTTACGAGAAAGCAGCAAGTTCCATTGCGAGCAATGATGACCGTTACTTAGAATTCTCGCAACTGACCAAAGTGTACCCAACACCAAAGGGCCCGCTAACGGTAATTGAAGACATTGATTTGAAGATGAAGAAGGGCGAGTTCATCACCCTGATTGGTCACTCTGGTTGCGGCAAGTCAACGGCACTTTCTATGGTGGCGGGTCTTAATAAAATCACCAAGGGCTCCATCATTCTGGATGGCACGCACGTAACCAACGCGGGGCCTGACCGCGCCGTTGTTTTCCAAGCGCCAAGTCTGCTCCCATGGCTCACGGCTTATGAGAATGTCGAGCTGGGTGTTGAGAAAGTTTATCCAGACGCGAGCAAAGCTGAAAAGCGCGACGTGTGTGAATATTACCTCTCTAAAGTCGGCCTAAGCGATAGCATGAATAAGGCAGCCGTTGACCTTTCAAACGGCATGAAACAGCGCGTCGGTATTGCGCGTGCCTTTGCTCTGTCTCCTAAGCTTTTGTTGCTTGATGAGCCTTTTGGCATGTTGGACAGTCTCACACGGTGGGAACTGCAAGATGTGTTGATGGACGTTTGGAAGCGCACGCAGGTGACCGCCATTTGTGTCACCCACGATGTAGATGAAGCCATCCTTTTGGCTGACCGTGTGGTGATGATGTCAAACGGGCCGAATGCTCGCATTGGCAACATTATGGAAGTGGACTTGCCACGCCCTCGCTCACGTAAAGAGCTATTGAACCACCCTGATTATTACGCCTACCGCGAAGAGCTTCTAGACTTCCTAGAAGCCTATGAGGGTGGGGCTGATCCGAGTGAAGAACAATTAAAATCAATCGAGGAAAAACGCGCGAACCGGATTGCCCGTCAACGGGCTGCGTCGCAGGAAGCAGCGGAGTAACACAATGAAAACAGCACAAATCGACCTTGTACAGGCATCGTTCAAAAGAGTAGTGCCGATAGCCGACCAAGCAGCGGAAATTTTTTATGCTCGTTTGTTCGAAATTGCCCCTGAAGTTAAACCGTTTTTCAAAGGGGATATGAAAGCCCAAGGCCAAAAGTTGATGACAACGCTGGGCGTGGTCGTCAATGGACTCAGAAATCTTGATAGTATTCTTCCCGCTGCCCGCAATCTAGCGATCGGTCATGTGAATTATGGCGTTGAAGCCGCTCACTATCAGCCTGTCGGTGAAGCCCTGATTTACACTTTAGAGCAAGGGCTTGGTGACGACTTCGATGATGATACCAAAGCTGCATGGTTACAGGCTTATGCTTTGCTTTCGGGTTTCATGATTGAAAGTGCTTATGGCACGGTTGAGGCTGCGGAGTAATATGATGAGCAGCAAACAAAAACTCGTTGTTGTTGGCAACGGTATGGCACCAGGCCGAATTCTCGAAGACCTCTTCGATCAATCGCCGGATGCTTATGATGTCACAATTTTCAACGCAGAACCGCGTGTGAACTATAATCGCTTGATGCTGTCTCCCGTTTTGTCTGGTGAGAAAGCCTATGAAGACATCATCACCCATGATGACAATTGGTACGCCAAGCACGGGATCACGCTTCATAAGTCCGCACGCGTGTCAGCGGTGGATCGTGAGGCTAAAACGGTCACCTCAGAAAATGGAATTACCGCTTCTTACGATAAGCTTGTAATCGCGACAGGTTCTAACCCGTTCATCATCCCATTGCCGGGGCATGATCTTGATGGGGTGCTCACTTATCGCGATCTTGATGATGTGGAGCGCATGATTGAGGTGTCGCAAGATGAAGGCACTGCCGTTGTAATCGGCGGTGGTCTGCTGGGACTTGAAGCGGCGGCTGGCTTGAAAATGCAAGGCATGGACGTTGTGGTTTTGCACCTTATGCCAACCTTGATGGAACGTCAGCTTGATCCTGCTGCTGGTTATCTTTTGGAGCGCGCTTTTGAAGAACTCGGCATTCGTGTCATGACCAAAGCGAACACCCATGAGATTGTTGGTGAGAATGGAAAAGTTGCAGGCGTTCGGCTTGATGATGGCACGTTGATTGATTGCGAAATGGTCGTCATGGCCGTTGGTATTCGCCCAAGCATGGGGCTTGCAAAAGAGATCGGTCTTGATTGCAATCGTGGTGTTTTGGTGAGCGATGATATGCGCACTTCAGACCCTGATATTTTTTCCGTTGGCGAGTGTGTTGAGCACCGCGACCAATGTTATGGCCTTGTCGCGCCGCTTTATGAAATGGCAAGTGTGATTGCTGAGAACTTAACGGGCGGCAATGCTGAATATACAGGTTCTGTCACAGCAACTAAGCTGAAGGTGACGGGCATTGATCTATACTCTGCAGGCGACTTTGCAGAAGCGCCGGATCGTGAAGAAATCGTTCTTCGTGATGCATCCAGTGGCGTCTATAAGCGGCTTGTCTTGAAAGATAACAAGATCATCGGCGCTGTGCTTTATGGCGAAACATCTGACGGCCCTTGGTTCTTCGACATGTTGAAGAAGGGAACGGATGTTTCTGAATTGCGTGAAACACTGATCTTCGGTCAAGCTTATCAAGGAGGCGCACCGCTGGACCCCTTGGCGGCCGTTGCAGCCTTACCGGATGATGCAGAAATCTGTGGTTGTAACGGCGTATGTAAAGGTAAAATCGTTTCAAGCATCACTGAGCTTAATTTAACCTCGCTTGATGATGTGCGCTCACACACAAAGGCATCGGCCTCTTGTGGTACCTGTACTGGGCTTGTCGAGCAATTGATGGTTCACACATTGGGGGACAGTTATAACCCCAATGAGGTCGCCGCCATGTGTCCTTGTACCGACCTTGGACACGGTGATGTACGTCGTTTGATAAAGGCCAAAGGTTTGAAAACCATTCCAGCTGTTATGCAAGAGCTTGAATGGTCCACCTCAAATGGTTGTGCCAAATGTCGTCCAGCGCTCAATTATTATCTGGTCTGTGATTGGCCTGATGAATACGCCGATGATTATCAATCCCGCTTCATCAATGAACGCGTCCACGCGAACATCCAAAAGGACGGAACCTATTCCGTTGTGCCACGCATGTGGGGCGGCATGACGTCTGCCCATGAGCTACGCACCATTGCTGATGTTGTCGATAAGTACGAAATCCCTGCCGTTAAATGCACAGGTGGAATGCGCATTGATATGTTGGGCATCAAGAAAGAAGACCTTCCCGGTGTATGGGAAGACCTTGGCAAGGCTGGGTTCGTCTCCGGACAGGCCTATGCCAAGGGACTACGCACCGTAAAAACTTGTGTCGGCACGAATTGGTGCCGCTTTGGTACGCAGGATTCAACGGGCCTTGGCATCAAGCTTGAAAAGTTCATGTGGGGGTCTTGGACGCCTGCAAAACTGAAACTGGCCGTGTCTGGTTGTCCGCGCAATTGTGCGGAGGCGACCTGCAAGGACATTGGTGTCATCTGTGTGGATTCTGGCTTTGAACTTCACTTTGCGGGCGCTGCTGGTCTCGACATTAAAGGCACGGAAATTCTCGGCAATGTGACGACGGAAGATGAAGTGATGGAGCACGTTGTGGCTCTTGCCCAAATGTACCGCGAGCAGGGGTTTTATTTGGAGCGCATTTACAAATGGGCCAAGCGTATCGGCCTTGATGAAATTCGCTCACAAATCATGGACCAACCAGAAAAGCGCAAGGCTTATTATGAGCGCTTTGTCTTCAGCCAAACATTTGCGCAGGTCGACCCGTGGAGCGAGCGTGTTTCTGGCAAGGACAAGCATGAGTTTAACCCAATGGCGACCTTGCCTTTGCAAGCCGCTGAATAGATGGGAGATGTATTTCAAATGAATGCAGTAACACAAAACTGGGTGTCGGTCGGGCAGCTATCAGACATTCCACGCCTTGGTGCGCGGTGCGTTAAAGCGGGTGAAACCACTATCGCGATTTTCCGCACAGCAGAAGACCAAGTCTTCGCTTTAGAAGATAAATGTCCGCACAAAAACGGGCCTCTTAGCAACGGCATAGTGCATGATGGTTGCGTCACATGCCCGCTTCATAACTGGGTGATTTCTCTCAAAACAGGTGTAGCGCAGGGCGCTGATGAGGGAGCAACCGCAAGTTATCCAATCAAGATGGAGGGAGAGTCCATTTTGTTGGATATGGGAGCCGTTCGGTGACGACAACCAAAACAACATGCCCCTATTGTGGCGTTGGTTGCGGCGTTCTGGCGACCCAACAAGCGGATGGTTCGGTTTCCATCGAAGGAGACCCGAACCATCCTGCAAATTTTGGCCGTCTGTGCTCCAAAGGGGCGGCACTAGGTGAAACGCTCTCACTTGATGACCGCATGCTCTATCCGCAAGTGGAAGGTCAGCGGGTGAGCTGGGACAATGCTCTTGATTTAGTCGCTGAGAAGTTTGTCGACAGCATAAATGAGCATGGGCCAGACAGCGTGGCGTTTTATGTTTCTGGTCAGATTTTGACAGAGGATTACTACGTCGCGAATAAGCTGATGAAAGGCTATATTGGCTCAGCCAACATCGACACGAATTCTCGCCTTTGCATGGCCTCATCTGTTGCAGGGCACCGCAAAGCCTTTGGCACAGATACGGTGCCGGGTTGTTATGAGGATTTGGAAGAAGCCGACTTGATTGTTCTGGTCGGTTCTAATTTAGCGTGGTGTCATCCCGTCATCTATCAACGCATTGCAGCTGCCAAAGAAGCGCGCCCAGAGATGAAGGTCGTGCTGGTTGACCCGCGCCGCACCATGACAGCAGACCTTGCAGACATCCACCTACCAATTAATCCAGATGGTGACGTTGCTTTGTTTTCAGGCCTCTTGGTGCACTTGTCCAAGGCTGGTGTTTTGGATGCAGATTACATCGAGAATTATACCAGTGGTTTCGAAGAAGCGCTGACCCGAGCAGCCAGCCTTTCGAACGAACAGTTGGTACAGGATACGGGCCTTTCTTTGGATGCGTTTAATGAGTTTTATTCGCTTTTTGAAAACACAGAAAAGGTTGTTACGGTCTATAGCCAAGGGGTCAATCAATCAGACTGCGGCACGGATAAAGTAAGTGCCATCATCAATTGTCATCTTGCGACTGGCCGAATTGGCAAAGCGGGTATGGGACCATTTTCCATCACCGGACAGCCCAATGCAATGGGCGGGCGCGAGGTTGGTGGGCTTGCTAATATGTTGGCCGCTCACATGAATATTGAGGATGAAAACCACCGCGCACTTGTGCAAGATTTCTGGAATTCACCGACCATGCCGCACCAACAAGGCTTGAAGGCGGTCGATATGTTTCAGGCTGTAGCCGATGGGCGCATCAAAGCGCTGTGGATTATGGCAACCAATCCTGTGGATTCCATGCCTGATGCAAATTTTGTTCAAGACGCAATCAAGAACTGCCCGTTTGTCGTGGTGTCTGATGTGTCTGAAACCACGGATACTGTGCGCCATGCCAATGTGAAATTACCGGCCTTAGCGTGGGGCGAGAAGGACGGCACGGTGACCAACTCCGAACGCCGTATCTCGCGACAAAAAGCCTTCTTAGAGCCGCCCGCAGACGCCAAAGCCGATTGGTGGCACATGGCACAAGTTGCAAAGCGAATGGGTTTTGAGGAGGGCTTTGATTATCGCAATTGTGCTTCTATCTTTCGCGAACACGCGGCTCTTTCAACTTATCACAACGATGACAGTCGTGACTTTGACATCGGTGCGCTTAGTACGATTAATGCAAAGGACTATGACGATTTAGCCCCGTTCCAGTGGCCTTGCCGCGCTGGTGAAAAGGTGAGCGAAACACGGTTTTTCTCTGAAGGTGATTTCTATACGCCTGACCGCAAGGGACGCTTCATCCCTATTGCCTCAAAGCCTCGCCAAGTAACCACCGAAGACTATCCTTTTGTCCTGAATACAGGACGGATACGTGACCAGTGGCACACGATGACACGAACCGCCAAGACCGCGCGCTTGTCTTCTCATCTGGCCGAGCCATTTTGTGAAATCCATCCTGATGATGCTGAGCGTTTACATATTGGTGATGCGGATTTAGTGGCGCTTAGCAATGAACGCGGCACAATTTTTGTGCGCGCCTTAATAACAGACAGGCAAAAGCCAAGAAATCTGTTCGTACCCCTTCATTGGACCGACCAATATGCGGCAAATGCACGGGTCGATATTTTGTTTGCATCTGTTGTTGATCCGTTTTCTGGGCAGCCTGCTTTGAAGAATGTCGCGGTTACATTGGAGCGTTTTCAACCGACCCAATACGGCTTTCTTGTCTCGAAGGAAAAACCAGATTTTGGGTGCACACCTTATTGGGCGCTTGCCAAAACGGAGGGCGGTTGGCGTGCTGAATTTGCAGTGATAAAACCTGTCGACGAGCTGAGCATTTTTGGGAACACTGTACTCGGCGATACCTTGCACGATAGCCCGCAAGTTTATAACGATAAACAAAGCGGAGATAAGCGGGCTGTCTGGTTTAAAGATGGCAAACTGCACGCTGCCATGTTCCTCGCGCCGCAGCCCGTTATAGCCTCTCGCCGTTATCTCACAGATTGTCTTTTGCAAGACTTTGAAACCCCCTTGTCGCGCCATGAGGTAATTGCCGCTCGCCCACCCGCTAATAGAATTGAAAAGGGGGGCATGGTCTGCTCTTGCTTTGGGGTTGGGGCGAATGAAATTATCAATGCAACAGCAAGTGGATGCCATACAGTCAAAGCAATTGGTGAGCGCCTTAAAGCTGGAACAAATTGCGGTTCGTGCAAAGGCGAAATCGCCTGCTTATTGGAAAAGCATATTGTTGCGATTACGGATGTGGCGAGTTGAGTTTGGAACGTCGCGCTGTTGGTTCTTTTAAACCATCGCCGAAGCCAGCTCCCGCACGCCTCCTTTGGCAGCACCCGAATAGTCTGATTAAAATGAGGATGCTTGCATAACCTTCAAAAGGCTGTCTTGCCAGCGTGGTGCGGTGTAACCAAAAGCGTCTTGGAATTTTTTGCAATCGAGAGCAGAATTTTTGGGGCGCTTTGCTTTTGTTGGGTATTCGGCAGAAGTAATTTTCTTCACCACACAATAAGCACCACCCTTCTTTTTGTTCGCGTCAAAAATGGCCTCCGCAAACTCAGCCCAACTGGCGATGCCTGTTCCAGATAAATGAAATGTTTCGCCTAACCCTGTTTGCTCACCACCGCGCCAATGTGACACCATAGCTAGTATTCCATCAGCAATGTCTAGGGCTGAAGTTGGATTTCCAATCTGGTCATGGACAACAGAAAGTTCATCTCTTTCAGCTGCTAAGCGAAGCATGGTTTTCACGAAATTATTGCCAAAGGGACTATAAATCCAAGCTGTGCGTATAATCGCATGATGAGGGTTTGCTGCACGAACGGCTTGTTCACCATCGAGTTTTGTTTGGCCATAGACACTTGTTGGGCCAGTAAAATCTGTTTCCTTGTAAGGGTGTGATTGCTCGCCGTTAAAAACATAATCGGTCGAAATGTGTATAATTTTAGCGCCAATATCTGCCGCAGTGCTAGCGATGATACCCGGTGCAATTCCATTAATCGCCTGAGCAATTTCCGTCTCATCCTCAGCATTATCAACAGCCGTATAAGCCGCAGCATTTATGATAACGTCAGGTTTTTCCGATTGTATAAGGCTTACGATATTATCGGGATTTTCGAGCTCTAATTCTGGCCGTCCAAAAAAATTAAGGGATAGGTTCTCATGGCCATGCATTTGGCGTTTTAAGCTTTGGGCAAGTTGGCCTTGGGTTCCTGTCACGAGAACGTTCATCTATTTGGACCTTTTGAGGGAAGCATCCCTAAGCGATCTCCAGATTGAGCTTGTCGAATAGGTTCCCACCACCACTTATTATCCATGTACCATTCAATGGTTTTCACCAATCCGCTTTCGAATGTTTCACGCGGTTCCCAGCCGAGGTCGCGCTTGATTTTGGTCGCGTCAATCGCATACCTGCGATCATGGCCGGGGCGGTCGGAAACCATGGTGATCAAGTCTGAGTAACGTGCTGCATCTTCACGGGGGGATAGCGCGTCGAGCGTGTCGCAAATTTGTTTCACGACAGCAATATTTGTGCGTTCGCTGTTGCCGCCAATGTTGTAACTTTCACCCAAAGCCCCATTGATCGCTACCACCTCCAATGCGCGGGCATGGTCATCAACAAACAACCAATCGCGAACGTTTAAACCATTGCCATAGACGGGCAAAGGTTGTTCATCCAAGGCATTCAAAATGACGAGGGGAATGAGCTTTTCTGGAAAATGATAGGGGCCGTAATTGTTCGAACAATTAGAAAGCACAATCGGCAAACCATAGGTTTCGCCCCATGCACGAACCAAATGGTCTGATGACGCTTTTGACGCGGAATAAGGTGACGATGGTGCATAAGGCGTTTCTTCTGTGAAAATGCCGCTATCAAATGGCAAGTCGCCAAATACTTCATCCGTCGAAATGTGATGAAACCTGAACAGGTCGCGTTTTTGGGCTTCTAATGTTTCAAAATAAGCTCTCGCCGCTGTGAGCATATTAAACGTGCCTATAATATTGGTGCGAATAAATTCGCCTGGCCCGTCTATCGAACGGTCAACATGACTTTCTGCGGCAAGGTGCATGACAATATCAATGTCATATTGGTTTAAGAATTTCAGTATCAGCGTATCATCACAAATGTCGCCTTGATGAAAAACGTAATTGGGATTGTCTTGAATATCTCTCAACGAATTCAAATTACCTGCGTAGGTAAGCTTATCGACGTTTAAGACGAAATGGTTTGGATTGCTGGCTAATTGTCTGCAAACCGCTGAACCAATAAAGCCAGCACCGCCGGTAACGAGAAAACGCATAAGTGTTCCTAAAACTGAATAATGTCTTCGATATCCGCTAACAGGGGCGCAACGTTATCTTTGGCTGACAATTGCACAATATCCAAATCAATGGGCCATTCAATACCAATTTGTGGGTCGTCAAAACGAATTATATGTTCTGCTGCAGGGGTATAAAAATCAGACACCTTATAAAGCAGCTCAGTATTTTCTTCCAATGTCACAAACCCATGCGCAAAGCCTTTTGGTGCAAACACTTGGTTCCATTTATCCGCTGAGACTTCAACGCCAATCCATTTCTTGTAAGTCGCAGATAACTTACGTAGATCCACCAAGACATCATACACACGGCCACGTGTGACGCGAACGAGCTTGTCTTGTGCGTGTGGCCCGTTTTGAAAATGCAATCCTCGCAACACGCCTTTGGCAGCTGAAAAAGAATGATTGTCTTGAATAAAGACGGCATCAACGCCATTTTTGACAAAGACATCTTGGTTATAAACCTCAGAGAAAAAACCACGATCATCTTCAAATTTGTCAGGTAAAATTTCGAATGTACCGTCAAGCGCTAAGGGGCGAAACGTTGGCATTATAATAACCTCTCAATGGGTTTTAAAAAAAATATTGACTGTATGCAGTGTTCATTAAATTATCAGAATCTTTAAAGTGTCTAAGCCCGTACGCCAATATAAATTGGTTATAATATCGGCCTTGAAAATTATAAGCATTGATCATGCTAACATGTAAGAAGAGTGCCTTGTTGTCCAACACCTGATTTTTATGGAATTTTATTTTGACTGAATTGAACAAACGCCGCGTTTTGAATGTCGGTGGAAATAATAAGGCGATTAAAATTTCTGCTCATTATGATGAGTTTGACCATCTGCTCGCAGACATTGATGCGGGTGTTAAGCCTGATGTTTTAATTGATGCGCGTGAGCTTGCAACGTTAGAACCTCAGCAATTTGATGCTGTCTATTGCTCCCATAATTTAGAACACTTTTTCGCCCATGATGTTGGCAAAGTTTTAGGTGGGTTTCGCCATGTTTTGAAGGCGGACGGGTTCGTCGAAATTCGCGTGCCAAATTTAGGGGCGTTGATGCGGCATTTGGTTGAAAACAATCTCGACCTCGATGATGTGCTCTATCAAACAGGTGCGGGCCACCCGATAACGGCGCGGGATGTTTTTTATGGCTGGGGCCGTGAAATTGAGCGTAGCGGCGTCGATTTCTACGCTCACAAAACGGGTTTTAGCCAGAAGACCCTGCAAAAGGCTCTGAACCAAGCTGGTTTTTCCTTCGTGGTCTTCAGACCTGGCCGTGTTTTAGAAATCTATGCCTTGGCCTTTGTCGATGAACCGACCTCATTTCATCAAGAATTACTGGGCTTCAATCTGGATAATTGAGACACTTAACCCTAATCCGCTAGGTTGCCATCCATTGTAATTAATTGCCGAATTTCATTGGTTTTAAATCCCATATGCATGGGGCGGCGCACATTAGGTAGGAAGGCGACATCGTAGAGTTCTGTGATGTGGCTTTCAAAGGTGAGCCAGTGAACAATGTCACCTGTCTCAATATTGATGATAAGAACAGAACAGCGCGGTTCAACATCTTTGGCCTTCAAATTGTCATCAAGATCAAGACCAACAAAGCCAAGGTTTCTCGGCATTGAGGTGCCAACAACTGCGAATTTTCCGTGCAGAGATAGGCCGCGCAGGAAGCCCGGGCAGAAGGTGGCAGGTTCGAACTTGCCTGTGTCTAAATCTGCATAGCCAAGCCAGCCTGTGCCAGAATTGAGCAGCCATAGTTTGCCGTTGTGAAGGCGCGGTGAGTGCGGCATGGAGAGGCCATCCAGCACGACCTCATTTTTCACTACATCCATGACAATGCCGCCGTCGCGTTTTCGGTGGCGCCATCCTTCAACGGAATCAGATTTTGAAACAGCCGTCACATAAGCAGGCTTATTGTCTTTCATGGCCAAGCCATTAAGGTGACAGCGGTCTTCTGCTGCTAGTTTTGAAA
>JBDVXS010000050.1:0-21588 GCA_039964305.1 Hyphomicrobiales bacterium | reverse complement strand
AAAATTGCCTCAATGATTTCCTGATAGTGCACAACACTCCGAACAACGAATTTCAAGAGATAGTCGTAGCCACCGCTTACAAGATGACATTCTTGCAGGTTGGGCACTTTCCTTATCTCAGATTCAAATTTAGCAAAGTCTTCTCGTTTATGATCAGACAGGGTGACTTCAGTAAACACTATGACGATTTCATGAAGTTTATTCAGCGAGATTTTCGTATGATAACCATCAATATACCCAGCCTTTTCTAACCGTTTCACCCTCTGAAGGCATGGACTGGCAGACAACCCAACGAGTTCGGCCAACTCGACGTTCGTTAGACGGCCATTTTTCTGCAGCGAAGCAAGAATGTTTACGTCGATTTTGTCCAATTTCAATATTGAGTAACTTTCTCATCAGGTTTGGGTTTCCCAGAAGATGATTTGGAACTTAACAATCCTCCCATTGCAACAAAAAATGTAGCCTCAAGCACATTTACTGCAAATGGTGCAAACCCGGTGGCAATGAGTGAGAACGTTGAGATAACCAGATGGTTCCCGTTGCAAATTACAATATGTCGCCCAAACGGCTGCACCGGCAAACGCTAGAGCGCCCCAACTTAAGATGATTACGATGCCGAGCAGGTTTGGGAGTTTTGGGCCTCTGCTCGTTCTGTTATGCTCGGAGTTCTTCCTGATGCGCTTTCACAAGGTCCGCCATGGAGTTAAATCGGAAATTCACATCCGGTAAGTCACCGGGGTTCATTGTTGCACCAAATCCCTTTTTGTCGTGACGGCGATAAATCCAGCAGGAAGCGAGGTCATGCCGTTTACCCGGAACATGGTCATGGAACATACTTTCTGCAGTATGCAAAACATCGTTTTTCTCAATGCCATGCCGTCCCAAATGTTCGATCATGTATTCGAAATTTCGATCTGATGGCTTGTAGGAGCCAACATCTTCAGCAGTAATGATGGCATCAAACTCCACCTGAAGCTTTTCGTTGCTGCCTGCGAAACTTTCATTGTCTACATTTGACAAAATCACCAGTTTGAAGTGCTTCTTGAGATATTGGAGAGCACCTGCTGAATCTGGAAAGGCGGGCCAGTTTTTCACAGATTGGCCGTACGCTTTACATTCAGCAGGCGTTATGGAAACACCCCATTCTTCCGCCAGTCGTTTATAAACAATGGGCAGCAAGTCGTAGTATCGGTAACCGGGTGTCCATTTTTGCTGTGTGGATTCATGAAACGCGTGTGCTTCAAGGATTTGGTCTCGGGTCAATTCATGAGAAACACGCTCTGTAAGAGGCTTCAAGCCCTCAAACATGCCTGATTCCCAGTCGATCAATGTGCCGTAACAATCAAATGACAGCGCCTTAAAATCTGTAAGTTTCATCTTCAATTTTCCTTTCGCCAGTCAACGGCATCGAGCGTTTTTTCAATTCGAGCTATCATCACGTCGATCTCGCCTTCGGAAATACAAATTGGAGGTGCGAAAGCCATGGTAGCGTCTGCATTGGCTCTAAAAATCAAACCATTCTCATACCCGGCACTTTGGAGCTTAGGGCCAATACCGAATGATGGGTCAGGCTTTGCTTTTGTTTTCTTGTCCACCACAAGTTCCACTGCTGCAAGCAGACCTTTTGAACGCACATCCCCAACCAACGGATGATCTTTAAATTTTGCCAGTTGTGTTTCAAAATATGGGCCAACTGTCTGACTGTTCGCGATGAGGCCATCTTCGTACAGCTTGATAACTTCCAGCCCGACGGCTGCGCTGACCGGATGGCCAGAATAGGTTAAACCATGACCGAACGGCACACCTGTCGGTAGGGCATCAGCAATCACGTCGTATACGTGATCTGCCATCAAAGCTGCACCCATAGGGGCGTAACCTGAGGTCAGTCCTTTCGCGATAGATATAAAATCTGGCTCCAAGCCCTCATGTTCACACGCAAACATCGGGCCGGTGCGGCCAAATCCGGTTATCACTTCATCGACGATGAAAAGGATATTACGTTCTCTGCAGACATTCTGCATGACCTGGGCAAAGCCCTCGGGTGGAACGATTACCCCGCCTGAACCTTGCACAAGCTCACAAATGAAAGCAGCGACGGTATCTTCTCCCAGTTCATCAATCTTGGCGTTTAAGGCTTTGACCGATGCCTCAACAATGGCATCCGGGTCGTCACCTGCCTCATGCCGATACGGAAAAGGAGATGGAATATGATGTTGCCATTGCATCGGGAGATCAAACCCCTCGTGAAACACCGGCAACGCCGTAAGCCCGGCACCATTTGAACTTGATCCATGAAATCCGTTTTGGAGCGCAATGAAGTTCTTCTTCCCTGATTTTCCCTGAGCATTGTAGAAGTATCGGACCTGTCGGATAATTGTATCAACGGCATCTGATCCACCGAGTGTAAAAAAGACGTGGTTTAAGTCGCCCGGCGATATTTCAGCTATCTTGGCCGCCAATTTTATCGCTGGCTCGCTACCGTACCCAAAATATCCAGTCGCATAGGGTAGCCTCAACATCTGTTCAGTTGCAGCTTCAACGATACTCTGATGTCCATAGCCCGCATTCACACACCATAAGCCAGCAAACCCATCCAGAAGCTCGTTCCCCTCAATATCGGTCAAAAAACAACCATGGGCTGACTGCATGACGGTCACGCCGTTTTCTGCATGACCGCGAAAATTAGACAGTGGGTGGATCAGATGATCAGCATCTAGTTTCTGTAAAGAATTTGAAAACATGGCATTCCCCTTTCATTGAAAGTCTATCTGCATGTCCTTGAAATTTGGGTTTGAAATACCGCTTCAAACCGCAGATTGTGTTGAATAACGGTTTCAAATCAGCAATTTCTGCTGATCGGTGCCGTCTTCAGCTTTTGATGTCCGCTTACAACGAATTCACAATTGGGTTTTGAATAAGGATCAGGTCTGCTAAGGGCTCAAAACGGACTTTACCCCCCCCTAACCAGCCCCCTACTCAGACGCCTTCATCGTTCACAAGCTTTAGCGGCATAGTGCCCAAACACTTAGCCCCCAAAAGCTACAGTTTGCTTACTTCAAGCCTTAGCAGCTCTAATCGGCAATTTGCTTGACGCTTTCATTTCCTTCAATGATAGGTTTGAGCGAATGCTGGATATACCGGGTAACCGCCGCAGGGTTTTATCAACGAACGCGCTGTAATCGTCCAAATCGCGGGCCACCACAATCAGCAAGAAATCATCTTCACCTGTTGTGTTATGGCAAGAGAGGATTTGAGGCGTTGCTTCGATAATCCGTTGAAATTCCGCCATCGAGGTCTGGTCATGCTCTGAGCAACTGATTTGAACAAATGCCATAACCCCAAGGCCCAGTTTGCGGCGGTTCACGTTGGCCTGATACCCTTCAATAACGCCCATTTCTTCAAGCCGCTTAAGCCGTCGCCAACAAGGGGTTTCTGTCATTTGAAGCTGTTCAGCCAATTTTGCGTTGGTCATGCGACCATCTTGTTGCAAGAGGTCGAGGATATGAGCGTTCGTGGCGTCAATTTCAAACATAAGCTAGAAATCCCTATATTTTGATATTTTTATAGCATGAATTGCCCTATTGATGGACAAATAAGGGGAGTTTAGCAAGGTGATTTCTAAATTCAGTATTATAAACTTTCTTATCTAGTCCACATGTTGAAAGATCCTGCCATGAAAGCTGTTCTGTTCGAAAAATTCCAAGAAGCGCCAAAAGTTGTCACCGTGGATGATCCAACCCCGCAGTCACACGGCGTTATTGTGAAGGTCGAAGCAACGGGAGTTTGCCGCAGTGATTGGCATGGCTGGATGGGCCATGACAGCGATATTGATCTGCCTCATATCCCAGGCCACGAATTGGCCGGTGTGATTGCTGCCGTGGGTAAGGATGTCACCAATTGGAAAGCTGGCGACAGAGTGACGGTGCCGTTTATTTGCAGTTGCGGTACATGCAGTGAGTGCCATGCAGGCCATCAACAAGTTTGTTTGCACCAAGAACAACCCGGCTTCACCCATTGGGGCAGTTTCGCAGAATATGTCGGGATACATCAGGCAGATTTAAATGTGGTAGCGCTGCCAGAGGAAATGGATTTTGCAACGGCGGCCAGTCTTGGTTGTCGTTTTGCAACGTCGTTTCGGGCCGTTGTAGACCAAGGCAAAGTATCTGCAGGACAATGGGTCGCAGTCCATGGTTGCGGCGGCGTTGGCCTTTCAGCCGTGATGATTGCCAATGCGATTGGGGCCAATGTCATTGCTGTCGATATTGATCCAGCCAAGCTTGCGCTGGCCAAGGAATTTGGCGCGGTCGCCACGATTAACGGAGCTGTCGAAGATGTTGCACCCGCAATACACGATGTCACAAAGGGTGGCGCCCATGTCTCGTTAGATGCATTAGGTCATCCAACAACAATGACCAATTCAATCCTTTGCCTGCGCCCTAGAGGCAAACACATTCAAGTCGGCTTAATGTTGGGCGAGCATTCCACCCCCAATGTGCCGATGCCAAAAATTGTTGGGCAAGAGATTGAAATTTTGGGGTCCCACGGAATGCAAGCACACCGCTATGGAGCGATGCTGGATATGGTCAAAAGCGGCAAGCTGGATCCAGCTCAGCTGGTGGGAGACAAAATTGGGATCGACGATGCACCAAAGGCTCTTATGAATATGGATAAATTTGCCTCCGTCGGTGCCACTGTTATTTCGAGCTTCTAAGCTATGCGAAAAATTGCTTTCATCGGCACCACTGACGTTGCAAACGACCCGTTACGCTGCGACCATCGCCGCCTATCATGGTTGCGCCCTAGAGCTGGGGGAAGGATAAGATATGTTTGATCAAGTTGAGGACTATCCTGTTGACCCAATCATGATCGGGGCAAACTATTTCGCACAAGACCCGCGCCAAGATAAGCTAAACCTAACGGTCGGCATCTACCAAGATGATGCAGGTCAAACCCCTGTTTTAAAGGCTGTAAAACTGGCTGAAAAGCAGGTGATGGAAACCCAGACCAGCAAATCCTACCTCGCCCTAACTGGTGATGCGGACTATTGCAGCGTGCTTGGGAACGCATTGATGAACGCGGCTTATGATGACGAGTGGGTTTCAGCACAGACCTCTGGTGGGGCGGTTGCCTTGCGTGTTATGGCCGACCTTTTATCGCAAATGCCACAAAAACCCACGATCTGGTTACAAACCCCGACATATGGAAACTACGAACCCATCATGAATGCCGCTGGTGCACGTTATTCTCATGTGCCCTATTATGATGCCATCGAACGCAAGATCACTTTTGAGAAAATGCTGGACGGTTTCAAAGCCGCTAAATCGGGTGATGTATTTTTGATGCAAGGGGTATGTCACAACCCAACCGGCGCCGACATGACTGCTGAGCAGTTTGACACAGTACTCGATTTGTTAGAGGCAAAGGGCATCATCCCATGGATTGATTTGGCCTACCTAGGTTTTGGCCAAAACTTCGAAGCTGACTGCGCCATGGCCCGCAAAATTGCAGCAAGGTTTCCTGAATGTATCATTTGCATCACCTTGTCGAAATCCTTTGGCATCTACCGAGACCGCGCAGGCGCTTTGTTCATCAAAACAAAAAACACTGACCGAGCCCGCGTTGAACGCGCCGTATCTGCCATCGTTCGATCTGGGGCGTCTCATGCGCCAGATCATGGGCCATCTGTGGTGCGCACGATCTTGCAAGATCAAGATTTAAAGAAACTCTGGCTTGAAGAGCTTGATTTGATGCGTGCACGGGTCGCAAAGGTGCGCCAACAAGTTAGTGCTAAGGAGCGTGATACCTTTGGAACCGACACATTGTCTTACATCGCGCAGCAATCGGGCATGTTTTCCCTGTTGCCGCTTACCAAACCACAAGAAACAGCACTCACGCGTGATCATGGCATTCATGTTGTCAGTGGTGGACGTGTCAATCTGGCCCGCCTCAACCCTGAAGATATAAGCAAACTAACCAATGCAGTGCATGATGTGATGTTGCGGGCTTAAACATGACGTGAGCAAGTTCTTACTCAGCCGCCTCACCTTTCGCCAATCCATTCAAAGCCAGTCCAGCAAAATCAAACAGCTTTCGGTCCAGCAAATGTGACGGACGGGCGTTGGTTAAGGCGCGGATCATCACGTCTTTGCGGCCTGGCATTTTGGTTTCAATGTCGCTCAGCATTTGCTTCATCAAGTTGCGCTGAAGCCCATCTTGCGAGCCACACAGGTCACAGGGGATGATGGGGAATTCCATACCGTTAGAAAACTTCTCAATATCCTCTTCCGCACAATACGAAAGCGGGCGCATCACGAAGAGGTCACCTTCATCATTCACAAGCTTCGGTGGCATAGAGGCCAAACGCCCGCCGTGGAAAAGGTTGAGGAAGAACGTCTCCAAAATATCATCGCGGTGATGACCAAGAATAACCGCAGAGCACCCTTCTTCCCGCGCAATACGGTAGAGATTGCCGCGCCGAAGCCGTGAACATAACGCACAGTAGGTTGCGTTTTCTGGCACCTTTTCTTTGACGATCGAATACGTATCCTCACGCACAATGCGGTTTGGGATGTCATACTTTTCAAAGAATTCAGGCAAAATGTGCTGCGGAAAGCCCGGTTGAGCCTGATCTAAGTTACAAGCCAACAACTCGACAGGAAGAACGCCGCGAGACTTTAAATCCAACAAAAGCGAGAGCAATGTGTAGGAATCTTTACCTCCTGACAGGCAGACAAGCCATTTTTGCCCCTCTTCCACCATGCCAAAATCATCCATCGCCGCCTGCATTTGCCGCAAAAGACGCTTTCTCACTTTCTTAAAAGTGACAGAGGAAGGTGCCGTTAAGAATAAGGGATGGCATACATCCCCCGTTTCTGTTTCAGGCGCAATTATTGGGTCTAAAGCTTTACTCATAAGGCTTTTTGTCAGTCTCACCCTTGATCGTCAACTGTTGAAATTATCAGAATAATCAACTTCTAAACCCTGCAAATAAAGGCCCGACATCACGCATACTCAAGTCCTCGTGATAATTTGTCAAAACACGTGGCTTTAATAGTCGTGAGGGCATCACTACATTCCAATTATCAGAAATCCTAATTTTACAGGGAGGACAGTCATGTCTCTTACACGTCGTCAGTTCGCAGGCCTAGCCGTTGGTGCAACTGTTGCTGTTGCAACAGGTACAGTACCAGCTCTTGCAGGTTCAAAACGCACAGGTCAGCTTAGCGGCCGCAAAGGTTACAAAGTTAAAGGTACTGTTTCTGTAAAGAAAACAAGCAGCGGCACAAAAGTGAAGCTCGGTAGTGATTACCTTTTCGACCCAACAAAGAACCCACCAGACATCAAAATCGGTTTTGGTAACGGCGAAGAGTACGCTAAAGGCTCAAAAATTCACAACAAACTTACAGTGAAAAAAGGTGAAGCAACATTCACCGTGCCTGCTGGCATCGATACAAGCAAATACAAAGAGCTATACATCTACTGTGAAAAATTCACAGTGATCCTAGCCGTTGCACCTCTTAGCTAAGCTTACGAGCTTCTAAGAGCAAACTTTAAGCCACCCAGTTCGTCTGGGTGGTTTTTTTGTTGGGCACAGGATGCCAATAAAAAAGGCCGCCCAATGGGCGCCCTTTTTGAATTCTGATTTGTCTAACCTTAGCGAGAATAAAACTCGACTACGAGGTTTGGTTCCATCACTACTGGGTATGGAACGTCTGACAATGTTGGAATACGCACAAGGCTTGCAGCCATTTTGTTGTGGTCGGCTTCAACATATTCTGGCACTTCACGCTCTGTGAGGCCTGTTGCTTCAATCACCATGATAAGCTGCTTAGAGCTTTCTTTCACTGCGATCACGTCGCCAACTTTACAACGGTAAGATGGAATGTTCACCTTCTTGCCGTTCACTGTCACATGACCGTGGTTTACGAACTGACGTGCAGCAAAAACAGTTGGCACGAACTTCGCACGATAGATCATCGCGTCAAGACGGCGCTCTAGAAGACCAATTAGGTTTTCTGATGTATCGCCTTTCAAACGAACAGCTTCACCGTAGATGCGGCGGAATTGTTTTTCTGAAATGTTGCCGTAGTAGCCTTTAAGCTTCTGTTTTGCACGAAGCTGTAGACCGAAATCTGAGAGTTTGCCTTTGCGGCGCTGACCGTGCTGGCCTGGGCCATAATCGCGACGATTTACCGGGCTCTTTGGACGACCCCAGATATTTTCGCCCATGCGGCGGTCAATTTTATACTTAGCTTGTTCACGCTTTGCCATCGTGGTTTCCTTGGTTTTAGTTTTTAAGAAACACGCCCTCCTTTTCTTCCTCTCTATTGAGAAAAAGACGACAGAAACTCCAGCAGCGGTGCCATCATTTCACGGGGGTTACCTGCTCCATTTGCAGCAAGTGGCGGAGATATATGAGGACTCTCGATAAATGTCAACCAAACCGCTGGTTTTAAAGCCTTGTCTAAGCAGAATAATGTGCCACCAAACCCGTTGGAAAATCGACCCCAGAGGTAAACTCAAACCGAGGTGCCTGCGCCTCACCCTTACACGCTGGCAAAAGGTCTTCTACCCGCCGCGCAATAGCCTCACCAGAATCAAGAAACGTGACGGGCCAAGGCGCTAATTTTTCAAACAATGGCAGCAAGAGCGGATAATGGGTGCAGGCAAGAACGACCACATCAGTGCGCCGCTCATCTTGCTCTTGGAAACAGGGCAGCATCTCGCGAAACACATCATCTTCATCCACCTGCTCCCCCGCAATATAGCGATCGGCCAGAGCCGCAAGATGCTTTGACCCCACAAGCGTAATGTCTTGATGTGTCGCGAAGGTATCAATCAGAGCCTGCGTATAATCACGCTTCACCGTTCCAGGGGTTGCCAAAACGGAGATCATGCCGCTTTTTGACAGGGTTGCTGCGGGTTTGATCGCTGGAACAGTGCCGACGAACGCAATATCGTGAGCGGCCCTTAAGACAGGCAAGAGTGCGGTTGAAGCGGTATTGCAGGCAATCACGACAATATCAGGCTTAAAGCGCTCAATGAGCTTTGCCATTGTCGTAGCACAATGATCAATCAGCGCGACCTCTTCCCAATCCCCATAAGGAAAACCAACATCGTCCGCTACATAGACATGATTGCAATGCGGCAAGGTTTGGCGCAGATGCTGGAAGACGGATAGACCGCCAAAACCAGAATCGAAGGTCAAAATTACTTTGGCCTTATCCAACGCATCAATCATCATCTGCGCTGCTTTCCTCTTTTTGTATCGCGGCAAGATCTGCAAGCTGGCCCCGCGTCTTACGTCGATCAAGCGCTGCCACCACACCACGGAAGTTTCGCGCTTCAATTTGGGTGAAGTTCGCTTTTGATAAAGTGAGCCGCAAATTCTGGGTCAAAGGCTCCCGCCGCCCTTCTGGGTAGAAATAATCAACACGGTCCAGCGCCTCCACCAAATGATCGAGCAAACCAACCATATCTTCGCGTGTGGCAGGTTCTATCTCGCGGGTTTCAAAACCAATTTCCACATCAACAGCATCATGCGCCCGCTTGGTCTGCATCCATTCATAAGACATCAACAATACGGCCTGCGCAATATTAAGTGAGGCAAAGGCTGGATTGACGGGAAAGGTGACAATTTCGTTTGAAAGGCCAACTTCCCAGTTTTTAAGCCCCCAACGCTCGCGCCCAAATAAAATACCGCATTTCTCGCCCTGCTGCTCGCGCTTCAAAAGCCCTTCCGCCGCCGCACGTGGTTGTGACACAGCTTTGTTCATGTCACGCTCTCGCGCCGTGGTTGCTAGCACAAAATGCAAATCAGCAATTGCTTCTTCCAGCGTTTCATAAACCGTCACACCATCAATCACATGATGCGCCCCACTTGCAGCATTGCGTGCAGGTTCAGACGGCCAGCCGTCACGCGGATTGACCAAGCGCAAATCAGACAAACCAAAATTTGCCATCGCCCGTGCCGCCGTTCCAATGTTCTCACCCAACTGCGGCTCAACGAGAATGATGACGGGGCCGCCTGTGAGCAGTGTTTTATCTTTTGCTGTGCCTGACATTTCCAACGCCTTAATCAAGATTGTTGTGGGTGTAACAAAGCCAAACGACAGAACCAACAGCTTTTTGACTAAAGAAGCCTTCCAGCGAGGCCTTTGCTTTGTTATACGGGGCACGAAACAAACCTGCTTCTCTCCGCAGGCAACGCCAAAGAGGTATATTATGGATAAAATTAAAGTTGCAAATCCAGTCGTTGAACTGGATGGCGATGAAATGACACGGATCATTTGGGCATTTATCAAAGAAAAATTGATTCACCCATATCTCGATGTTGACCTTCACTACTACGACCTCGGTGTTGAGGAGCGTGATCGTACAAACGACCAAATCACAATCGATTCAGCCGAAGCCATCAAAAAACACGGCGTTGGCATTAAATGTGCGACAATCACGCCTGACGAAGGCCGCGTTGAAGAATTCAATCTTAAGAAAATGTGGCGCTCGCCAAACGGAACAATCCGCAACATTCTAGGTGGTGTGATTTTCCGTGAGCCAATCATCTGCGAAAATGTGCCACGTTTGGTTCCAGGTTGGACACAGCCAGTGATTGTTGGCCGCCACGCTTTTGGTGACCAATACCGCGCGACGGATTTCAAATTCCCGGGCAAAGGCAAAATCACCATGAAGTTTGTTGGTGAAGATGGCACAGAAGAAGAATATGACATCTTCGATGCACCATCATCAGGCATCGCAATGGGCATGTACAATCTTGATAGCTCAATTGTCGATTTTGCTCGCGCATCATTGAACTACGGCCTACAACGCAAAGTGCCGGTATATCTTTCAACAAAGAACACCATCATGAAAATTTATGACGGTCGTTTCAAAGACATCTTTGAAGAAATCTACCAACCAGAATTCAAAAAGCAATTTGACGAAGCTGGCATTACATATGAGCACCGCTTAATTGATGACATGGTTGCTTCAAACCTTAAATGGTCTGGCGGTTATGTTTGGGCTTGTAAGAACTACGATGGCGATGTGCAGTCTGATACGGTTGCTCAAGGCTTCGGTTCACTCGGTCTTATGACATCTGTATTGATGACGCCAGACGGCAAAACTGTGGAAGCAGAAGCAGCCCACGGCACAGTGACACGTCACTATCGTCAACACCAAAAAGGTGAAGAAACATCGACAAACTCTATCGCATCAATTTTCGCTTGGACACGTGGCCTTGCCCACCGTGCTAAGCTTGATGAGAATGAGAAATTGGCGAAATTTGCCAAGACCCTTGAAGAAGTTTGCATCAACACTGTTGAGACTGGCTTCATGACAAAAGACTTGGCGTTGTTGATCGGTCCAGATCAGCCATGGCTTTCAACAATTGGTTTCCTCGACAAAGTTGACGAGAACCTTCAAAAAGCAATGAGCTAAATTCAAAGGGCGTTGAGACTTTTAAATAGCCTCAACGCCTTTTAATTTTTCTGAACGCTTTCACTATCGACAAATTAAAAAAGCCCGCATTCAATGCGGGCTTTTTTATTAGCTTCTCAAACGTGCTTACCGCACTTAAAGCAGCGCACGAACAGACTGAACAGCAGCCTCCGCTTTATCAGCGTCTGGGCCGCCAGCCTGCGCCATGTCAGGTCTGCCACCGCCGCCTTTTCCGCCAAGCGCTTCAGAGCCCGCACGTACCAAATCAACGGCGCTGAACTTTTCGGTAAGGTCAGATGTGACACCAACCACGATGCCCGCTTTGCCGTCATCAGAAATGCCGACCAGCACAACAACGCCAGAACCCAAACTCTGCTTAGCCTCGTCCACAATGCCCTTTAGTTCTTTCGGCGCAATGCCGTTCACGACACGGCCAATAAATTGGGTGCCGTTCACATCAACAGGCTTGTCATCCTCTTGGCCTGCACCACCAGAAAGGGCCAGTTGTTTCTTGGCGTCTTTCAGTTCTTTTTCAAGCCGCTTACGCTCGTCAACTAAAGCTGTAATGCGGGACGATACGTCACCAACACCGACTTTGAGCAGGGAGGCAATTTCTTTGAGTTGACGATCTTGCACACCAAATTCTTCTCGGGCACGATCTGCTGTGAGTGCTTCTAATCGGCGAACGCCAGCTGCACTCGCTGATTCTTGCACGAGCTTTACAAGGCCAATATCACCTGTCCGTTTGACATGAGTACCGCCGCATAATTCGAGCGAATAAATATCGCCTGCCTTCTCACCTTCATCGACAAGTCCCATTGAGACAACGCGAACTTCATCTCCATATTTCTCACCAAAGAGCGCCATAGCACCAGCTTCAATCGCATCATCCACAGCCATCACACGCGTTGACACTTCAGCGTTTTGGAGAATGATATTATTGGCTATTTCTTCAACACGAATGAGCTCTTCTTCGCTCATTGGTTTTGGGTGGGAGAAATCAAAACGTAACCGCTCATCAGAAACAAGCGAGCCTTTTTGAGCCACATGATCACCCAGCACTTCGCGCAAGGCTTCATGCACCAAGTGGGTGGCAGAGTGATTAGCGCGAACGCGCGTTCTACGCTGATGATTAACATCAAGCTCTACCGCATCGCCAATGGACACTATGCCCGCTTCCATTTTGCCGTGATGGACGAAAACACCATCAGCCTTCTTCTGTGTATCTGTAACGTGGAAGAGATTGTCACCAATTCGGACAGAACCATGATCACCAACCTGACCACCCGACTCGCCATAAAATGGGGTCTGGTTGAAAATGATTGCGCCGCTATCGCCAGCGTTAAGGGCTGAAACTTCTGCCCCATCCTTGACGATGGCCGTCACCACAGCTTCCGCCTGTTCCATCTCATAGCCCAAGAACTCAGTTACGCCGAGACGTTCACGCAAGGTGAGCCAAATGGTTTCATCAGCAGCGTCGCCAGAGCCAGACCATGACGCACGCGCTTCCGCCTTTTGGCGCTCCATTGCAGTATTGAACCCATCAAGGTCGACTTCGATCTCACGAGCGCGCAACGCATCCTGCGTTAGATCGAGCGGGAAACCATAAGTGTCGTAGAGTTTGAAAGCAGTCTCACCGTCCAGCTCATCACCTGCACTGAAACTAGATGTTGCGTCATCAAGAAGACCGAGACCCCGTGACAATGTTTTGCGGAAACGCTCTTCTTCCAATTTCAATGTTTCAGTGATCAATGATTCACCGCGCACCAATTCAGGATAGGCTTGCCCCATCTCGGAAATGAGCGTTGGGACCAAGCGATAAACCAGCGGATCTTTCGAACCGAGCAAATGAGCATGGCGCATGGCACGGCGCATGATGCGACGAAGCACATATCCACGCCCCTCATTTGACGGCAAAACACCATCTGCGATGAGAAAACTTGTTGCGCGAAGGTGATCTGCAATAACCCGGTGGCTTGCTTGGGTGTCGCCTTCAGCTTTAACGCCTGTCAAATCAACGGAGGCTGCAATCAAGGACTGGAAAAGATCTGTCTCGTAGTTGTCGTGCTGACCTTGGAGGAGAGCCGCGATACGCTCGAGGCCCATACCCGTATCAATCGAAGGCTTTGGCAGGTCGATGCGCTCATCCTTAGAAATCTGCTCATATTGCATGAACACCAAATTCCAAATTTCGATAAACCGATCGCCATCTTCTTCGGCGCTACCTGGAGGGCCACCCCAAATGTGATCACCATGGTCATAGAAGATTTCCGAACACGGCCCGCACGGCCCTGTCTCGCCCATTGACCAGAAATTATCTGAGGTGGCGATCCGGATGATGCGGTCTTCTGGCAGACCTGCGATTTTTTGCCAAAGATTAAAGGCCTCATCATCGTCGTGATAAACGGTGACGAGTAAACGGTCTTTGTTGATTTCGAAATCGCGGGTAATCAAGTTCCATGCATGTTCAATGGCTTGGTCTTTGAAATAGTCGCCGAATGAGAAGTTACCCAGCATTTCAAAGAAAGTATGATGGCGGGCGGTGTAGCCCACGTTATCGAGATCGTTATGCTTTCCGCCTGCACGCACGCATTTTTGTGATGTGGTAGCGCGGGGATAAGATGGTTTTTCAAGTCCTGTAAAATAGTTCTTGAACGGCACCATGCCTGCATTGGTAAACATCAAAGTCGGATCATTACGTGGAACCAGTGGGCCAGAATTGACTACTTCGTGACCCTCGTTACCGAAATAAGACAGGAAGCCTTTTCTAATATCATTGACACCCGTCATTGTTCCTACGTCTCCAGCTTGCTTACTCAATTTGGCGCATATTGATGAATGATCGTAAGACCATTTTTATCAGCACTCTTCTCAGACATCTTCTTAGTAAGAGCCGCAAGGCTTGTCCACTAAGAACAGACACCAACAGCAGAAATGAAAACGGGATATGCGTTTGATCCCGCATATCCCGTATTTGTATCGTATAATTTCTTGGCTAACGCATTTAAGCAAGGAACGCGTGAGCCGAAGGAAAATCTGGAAATCTTATTCGCCTTTTGCGCTTGGCTCCAAATCATCCTCATCAGGACTATCGACTTCGGGTTCCGGCGTTCCTTCTTCCAAGAACTTTTCAGCAATCAATCCTGCATTTTGCCTAATCGCTACCTCGATCTCATCAGCCAAATCAGGATTATCAACCAAGAACTGTTTCGAATTCTCTCGTCCCTGCCCTAACCGTTGACTGTCATAGGAGAACCAAGAACCAGATTTCTCAACAAGCCCCGCTTTCACCCCAAGATCGAGCAGCTCACCAGTCTTTGAGACCCCTTGACCATACATGATGTCAAATTCAACTTGCTTGAAGGGTGGTGCGACTTTGTTTTTCACCACTTTCACGCGGGTTTGGTTCCCTGTCACCTCATCGCGCTCTTTAATCGCGCCGATCCGGCGAATATCCAAACGAACGGACGAATAGAACTTAAGCGCATTGCCACCTGTTGTGGTTTCTGGGCTACCAAACATCACACCAATTTTCATGCGGATCTGGTTGATAAAGATCACCATCGTGCGAGAGCGCGCAATAGAGGCTGTCAGTTTACGAAGCGCTTGGCTCATCAAACGAGCTTGCAAGCCTGGCAGACTATCGCCCATATCGCCTTCAATCTCAGCACGCGGCGTTAGAGCGGCCACGGAATCGATCACCAAAACATCGACAGCACCTGAACGCACCAATGTATCTGTAATTTCCAACGCCTGCTCACCCGTATCAGGCTGAGAGATCAAAAGTTCATCAAGATCAACACCGAGCTTGCGGGCATAAACCGGATCAAGCGCGTGCTCCGCATCAACGAAGGCACAAATGCCACCCGTCTTTTGCGCTTGAGCCACGGTATGAAGAGCCAGTGTGGTTTTACCAGACGATTCAGGTCCATAAATCTCAATAATACGTCCGCGTGGCAAACCGCCAACACCAAGCGCAATATCTAGCCCTAAAGAGCCAGTTGATACTGTTTCAATATCAAGCTCCGTGCCCGCTTTACCGAGCTTCATGATCGAGCCTTTACCGAAAGCCCGTTCAATCTGACTTAAAGCCGCATCCAGCGCCTTTGTTTTATCCATGCTGCTACCTTCCACCAATCGCAATGCATTTTGGCCCACGATAATCCCCTTTATTTTTCACACAAGTTGGTTGTATCTATTTTTCAAGCACCGCCTGAATTGAGAATAATGTACCACTTTTGTTCTCTTTTTGCAATCCCCCATTAACCTACTGAAATGTCACAGTAAAATTAGTTTTATTCATTTTTTGTTCACGGTCATTTTCACCCACTTACACCCCCAAACAAACCTGTTCATAGTTTCAAAACCATAAGCCAACCCCTAAGAAACCCACGGTTGCCTTACCTCTATGGATCAAGCATATGATTTAGGTCAGAGAATCAGTGTGAAATTTCCTTAGTGGCAATATGAACCACCCTATTCAAAGCCTCGTCTTTACCGATCTTGATGGCACGTTGCTTGATCATGAGACTTATGACTGGTCGCCTGCCAAGCCAGCCCTTGCAGGTTTGGCTCAGCACAATATTCCTGTGATTTTTGTAACCAGCAAGACCGCAGCAGAAGTTATGGCGCTTCGTGAAGAGATCGGAAATTGCCACCCGTTTATCGTAGAAAATGGTGGTGCGGTGTTTATCCCCAAAGGCTGCCTTAATAAGGCGACGGATGAACGAATTGTATTGGGCGCAGACCGTCCCACCATCACTGATTTTTTAAAGAAGATGCGGGAAGCAGGCCATCACTTTGAGAGCTTTCAAGATATGGGTACGAAAGGCATTATTGATACGACAGGACTTGATGAAGCCTCCGCAACGCTTGCCAACCAACGCGAAGCCTCCGAGCCGCTGGTCTATCATTCAAACAGCACAATGCGCGAAACCTTCATCATGGCGGCATCTAAGCAGGGGCTTGCCGCGCTACAGGGCGGGCGTTTCTTGAGTGTTGGCGGGCTGACAGATAAGGGACAAGCGGCAACGACACTGGTTGAACGATACCGTGCGGCTGGACACCCTATTCAAAATGTCATCGCCTTGGGTGATAGCCAAAATGACACGGCACTTTTAAAAGTCGCCAGTCACCCTATTTGGGTCCGCAAAAAGGGGCCTTCACCTGACAGCACGTTTCAAATTAATGCACGATGCACGTTAAAGCACGGGCCTTCCGGCTGGCATGATGCGATTTTGGACGTTCTTGGTGAAATCGAGAAATAAGCAATTGTGCTTATATTTGCAGCAATCATTGCCTAAAATTTCCCGTTCAAATTTGGAAATTAGCCCCAATAAAACTAGGTAACATTTTGTCGAGGTGTTACATCTTCGATGAAACGGGGCAGGCTTTTATCAAATGGCAGATTTTTATCAAAATGGGGTTGTGACAACCCTCCACAATATTACACGACGTTCAGCAGATGAGTTGGATTATGAGCTTAACAGCTTTGCCCGTTATCGTCGCCTTGGCCTTGTGCTGCCATCGCTTTATTCTGAACTAAAAGCGCCAGCACTTGAGAACATCGTACAAGAGCTACAATCCGTTAAATATCTAAAACGAGTGGTCATCGGCCTCGACCGAGCCAATGAAGCAGAATTCCGCCATGCTCAAAGCTATTTTGGCCGCCTCCCTCAAGACCATATGATTTTGTGGAACGACGGCCCTCGTCTTATGGCCATCCACGAGCAATTAGCCAATGAAGGTTTGGCGCCGACGGAGCTCGGCAAAGGCCGCAATGCTTGGTATTGCTTTGGCTATGTGCTCGCAAAAGGTGACCTTGACGGTGTGGCCCTGCATGATTGCGATATTGTCACCTATACCCGTGAGCTTCTCGCCCGCCTGATTTACCCAATTGCTCATCCACAGTTCAACTATGCCTTTGCCAAAGGCTTTTATGCCCGTGTTGGCGAAGACAAAAACATGAATGGCCGTGCAGCACGGTTGTTTGTCACGCCGTTGATTAGAGCATTAAAACGCATCATCGGCCCTTCGGAATACCTCGAATACCTCGATACCTTCCGCTACCCGCTTTGCGGCGAGATGGCGCTTCGCACAGGCGTCTTGGCTGATATGCGTATTCCATCTGATTGGGGACTTGAGATTGGTATCCTGTCAGAAATGAAGCGGAACTACTCAACCAACCGGATTTGTCAGGTCGATATTGCCGATATTTACGACCATAAACATCAAAACCTCTCGGCTCATGATTCAACGACTGGGCTCTCACGCATGACACTCGACATCGCTCTGGCGGTTTTCAGAAAGCTTGCAACAGAAGGTGCCATTTTCAGCCCTGAGAGCTTTAGAACCGTAAAAGCGACTTACCTCAGAATTGCGCTCGACCTGATTGAGGCCTTCGCCAATGATGCTCGTATGAATGGTTTAACCGTCGATCGCCATCGCGAGGAGAAAGCGGTCGAGTTATTTTCTGAAAATATTCTGGCCGCAGGGTCTCGTTTCCTTGATGCGCCGATGGAAGCTGCTTATATACCGAGTTGGCGGCGTGTCGTATCAGCAATGCCGAACATTTTTGAACGCATTGTTGAGGCGGTAGAAGCTGACAATGCTGAGAGAAGTTAGGAACACTTACCCCCTTTCAGTTCAGATATTTATTTGGTAGCTAAGAGCAAGCTATCGTGCCGATTAATAGTTATTGCAACAAAGAGACATGAATTGTCCTCATTCTTGTAACTTCAGGGACCCACAGATTATTTCATGGAAAACCTATCACAGAACGACACGTTGCAAGACGACGAGAAGATTGACGCGGGCGAAGCAACGGTTGCCAAGCAGCCAGCTAAAAAATTCAGCGACCCTTACATAACGGCCAAAGGCGAAGAACGCGGATTTGTTGATCTAACAACCTTAGAAACGCTTTGGATTAACACAGGCACACTTTGCAACATTGAGTGCGTGAACTGCTATATCGAATCCTCACCGTACAACGATCGCCTTGTTTATATTACCCATGAAGAAGTTCTGGCCTATCTGGACGAAATCAAAGATGACAAGCTGGGCACAAAAGAGATCGGCATAACGGGCGGCGAACCGTTTATGAACCGCGACATTATCAAGATTATTACCTCTTGTCTGGAACGTGGTTTCAACCTGATTGTTCTGACCAATGCCATGCGCCCGATGATGCGTTTTACCGAGCAATTGCTCGCGCTACATGAGCGTTTTGGACAACAGCTAACCCTTCGTATCTCCGTTGACCACTATTCGCCTGACCTACACGAAGAAGAGCGCGGCCCAAAGACATGGGAACCTATGCTGAAGGGTCTAACGTGGCTCTCGCACAACAACTTCAATATCGATATCGCAGGCCGCACCCGTTGGGGTGAGGATGAGGCGACACTTCGCGCAGGCTATGCGGCATTATTTGCTGAAAATGACATTCATTTGGACGCATCAAGCCACAAGAAATTGGTGCTGTTTCCTGAGATGGAACCCAACAAAGAAGTGCCCGAAATTACAACAGAATGCTGGAGCATTTTGGATGTTGATCCAAAGACCATCATGTGCGCCAATTCACGCATGGTGGTAAAGCGTAAAGGGGCGGATAAACCCGCTGTTATCGCATGCACATTACTTCCGTATGACGACGGCTTTGAATTTGCATCGACGCTGAAAGACAGCAGTAAGCGGGTACAGCTAAATCATTCATTTTGTTCGAAATTTTGCGTATTAGGTGGCGGATCTTGCAGCGTTTCTGACTAACGCAAAACCGTTTTTATCCCTATGAAACAGAGCGCTTTCGCATAAGTGGCACTTCACTTAAAACCCGCAAAACAGTTCCATCAAGACCTGTTAGACGTTTTGCATTTTTTGCCAGCATCAACGCCATCAAAATTTGAGAAAACGTCGCAGCCAATGCAGCGCCGTAAATACCAAAAAATGGTACGAGAAGGATAAACCCAGAAAGCCGCGTTGCCACACTGATGGAAAGCGATTTGAGATAGTTTTTTTCAAATCCTGTAACCATCAAGATTACCGGTGCAGCCCCTGCTGCGGTAATGCTTGCCGTACCAATGCATAAAATAAGCAAAATGTCATAATAGTCGACATATTCAGCACCAAAAATACCAAGTGCCCAATGCCCGAAGGTCACAGCACACAACAAACCACATGTGACAATCAAGCTGACCATACCCGCCATCATTTTAAGGGTAGAAGCCAATTCACCGTCATGCTTGTGATAATAGTGGTGCGGAATTCTCTTTGATCCAAATGAATGCATGGCAGATGCAGCGGTGAGGAACACATTCGCCAACCGTGTTGCGACGAAATAGACACCAACTGCTGCTGGATTGAGCAAGAAGCCAAGCAAAACCACATCCATATATTGGTTGGAGCTTTCAAGCAGGCTCGCGCCCCACAAACTTACAGTCGTGGACCACCATTCTTTGAAATCAACAACTGCTTCTGCCTCTAGGACTTCAGGAAACTCTTGTTTCAATTTGAAATACACTAAGGTCAACAAACCAATGCTACCAAGCGTAATTGTAACCGTGACGATCAAAAACACCTCGGCATTGGAAAGGCCACCGATGAACATCATAGAGGCAGCCAACAACAAAATAGCTGGGATAAACTTCAGCACATCACGCGTGCCATCGCTGATCATAACGCCAAGAACCGCACGTCCCAAATGGGCGCTAAACGCCAGCATTGTGAGCGTTAAAACGAAAAGCCCGACAACCAAGCCCAAAAAAGCGCTCTGAGTTATCCAATAAAAAATGCCAAGAGCACTACCACCAATCACGCCGCCTATAAGGCAGGTGAAGAAGCCAATTAAAATGCCGCCTTTGACTTTGCCAGGCGCTTTTGCCGCGCTGTGCTCGTTCCAGGCTTTGATAACCATCATTTCCTGACCAAAAGCGGCAAGCACCATCATCATAGATGCGGCACTCCAAACAATAGCAAACGATCCGAATTCTTCAGCTGAGCGCGTATTCGACATAAGCGAGAACATGAGGAACGAACAAATCGCCGCCCCGCCCTTCAACAAAATAACGGCAACGATCCCCATCAGGTTATCGTTTTTAGTCATCTCGAAAATTTTTCGCATCATTTGATTCATAAATGGCGTGCTTCAATTTGGTAGCGCGCGATCTATCTTTAAAAAGACCCGATCTCACACCCACTCGTCCCCAGGAACGGAATAAGTAACAGATCAAAGTTAATTTTGCGGTCAGTAGCCCTTAACAGGAAAGGAATATTGGCCATTAGGTAAACTAACACCTAACAAATAAGCTGCATCGGCATATGTTCCTAGAACCCCCCTGCCGATGCGCCAAATTCATACCTAGCAAGCGATGATGTTATGCTCAGGCCCATACGGGAAACCCGTTATATTTTCAGAACCTTCCTCACCAATGACCAAAATATCGTGCTCACGATACCCCCCCGCACCCGGCATACCTTCAGGCAACCAAATCATTGGCTCCATAGAAACCACCATATTCGGTTCCAAAATGGTATCGATGTCCTCACGAAGCTCAAGTCCTGCTTCCCGTCCATAATAGTGAGACAGAACGCCAAATGAGTGGCCATAACCGAAGGAGCGATATTGCAAAATATCAAGTTCTGCAGCGCGCTCATTCAATTCAGCACAAATGCCAGAACATGTGGCACCGGGCTTAATCAAAGACAAACCAAATTCATGCAGCGCGACATTTGCCTCCCATGCGTTAAGGCTCGCATCATCCACTTCACCAACAAACATGGTTCGTTCAAGGGCAGTGTAATAACCTGATATCATTGGGAAAGTATTCAGGCTAAGAATATCCCCACGCTCAAGTTTCCGACACGTTACCGGGTTGTGCGCACCATCCGTATTAAGGCCTGACTGGAACCAAACCCAACTGTCACGCAACTCGCTATCAGGAAATGATTTTGCAATCGCAAGTTCCATTGCGTCACGGCCAGCCATCGCAACATCAATTTCACGAACACCAATACCGATGGCATCACGCACCGCTTCCCCGCCAATATCAGCAATGCGAGCAGCCTCAGTAATAAGCGTAATTTCTTCCGCAGACTTGATCATCCGCGCTTCCATGGTTGCAGGAGCAATATCAACCACCTCTGGCGCGTTCAACATGG
>JBDVXS010000049.1:0-4756 GCA_039964305.1 Hyphomicrobiales bacterium | reverse complement strand
TTGGATGCAGAAGACCAAACCAAACCCGACCGCTTAATGATTGACCTTGATGGTACACCAAACAAAAGCCGCTTAGGCGCAAACGCAATCTTGGGCGTATCACTTGCGATTGCAAAAGCTGCCGCCGAAGCCGCAGCATTGCCGCTTTATCGTTATATTGGCGGCACACAAGCCCACGTTATGCCTGTTCCCATGATGAACATCATCAATGGTGGTGAGCACGCGGATAACCCAATCGACATTCAAGAATTCATGATCATGCCAGTCAGCGCGACATCAATCGCGGATGCTGTGCGTATAGGCTCAGAAATCTTCCACACGCTCAAAAAAGGGTTGAGCAAAGCAGGGCACAACACCAATGTTGGCGATGAAGGTGGCTTTGCCCCAAATATCGGCTCTACGGTTGAAGCACTTGATTTTATCATGACGTCAATTGAAGCTGCTGGTTACAAACCGGGCGACGACGTTTGTCTTGCACTGGATTGCGCATCATCAGAATATTACAAAGATGGCAAATATGTTCTCAGCAGCGAAGGTAAAACGCTAAACTCTGCTGAAATGGCTGACTACCTCGAAAACCTCGTCGATAACTATCCAATCATCTCAATTGAAGATGGCATGGATGAGGATGACTGGGATGGTTGGAAAATCCTAACTGAAAAAGTTGGCGACCGATGCCAACTCGTTGGTGACGACCTGTTTGTTACCAACTCAATCCGCCTTGCAGACGGTATTGAAAAGGGTTGTGGCAACTCAATCCTTGTGAAAGTGAACCAGATCGGCACGCTGACAGAAACACTAGACGCTGTGAACATGGCGCAACGTGCTGGCTTCACTGCCGTTATGTCACACCGTTCTGGCGAAACAGAAGACAGCACCATTGCCGACCTCGCGGTTGCAACCAATTGCGGTCAAATCAAAACCGGTTCGCTTGCCCGTTCTGATAGAATGGCAAAGTACAATCAATTGATCCGTATTGAAGAAGAATTGGGCCCGCAGGCTATTTATCCAGGGCGCGGTGGTTTGAAAGTATAGCGTTCCACGCCATAAGCCGATCAGACAAAATAAACCCCGACTTTTAAAGCCGGGGTTTTTCTTATTCAAAAAAATTATAATAAAAACGAAAATAGCAACGCTTTCTTAAACTCAATGACCGATTCTATAACCCTGTATTGAGTAAATAGTTTCGGTGAATATCTATGGCGACCCGCCAGCGTAAAAAATCACTCATCAACCGCTTTATCTTGCCAGTCTTTACTGTCGCATTTTTAGGGTATTTCGGTTTCCATTCTTTTCATGGCTCCTATGGCTTGATCGGTTATCAATCGATCAAAGGCCGCATCAACACGTTGGAACGCCGTCTTGCGGGCATTCAGCGAGATAGGGAAGCAATGGAATTGCAGGTCAACTTGTTAACGCCCGGTAGTCCAGACAAAGAAACAGTTGATGAGCTTGCGCGAGTCAAGTTAAATGTAGTTCACCCGAATGAAGTCGTCTTTCTTCTGGATAATTAATTCATGCCAAGTTAATTAGATGATTTAACTTAATACCTGTTATTTTTTCTTATATGTATATTTTTCAACTGGTTGCATTGCATTTTGTCCCGAATTCTTTAACTTCAAAATCAACGTCGGTACTGTTAAAGTTTCGATATCTAATCTTTATGAGGATGGCATGGCGGCAAAAACTAAAGGCGGGAAACCGTCTACAGGCTCTAGTGAGCCAAATGATTTTTCCAAAGAACAAGACATTCAAGCCTACAAGGAAATGTTGTTGATCCGACGCTTTGAAGAAAAAGCGGGGCAACTTTATGGCATGGGCCTGATCGGCGGATTTTGCCACCTTTATATCGGCCAAGAAGCCGTCGTGACTGGTATGCAAATGTGCATCCGCGAAGGTGAAGACCAAGTTCTGACCAGCTACCGAGATCACGCTCATATGCTTGCTTGCGGCATGGATCCAAATGGCGTTATGGCTGAATTGACAGGACGGATTAGCGGCTTATCGAAAGGTAAGGGTGGCTCCATGCACATGTTTTCCAAGGAAAAACAGTTCTTTGGTGGGCATGGCATCGTTGCTGCTCAAGTACCAATCGGCGCAGGTCTCGCCTTTGCCAATCAATATCGTGGCAATGACAAAGTTTCTTTGACGTACTTTGGTGATGGCGCATCAAACCAAGGCCAAGTTTATGAAAGCTTCAACATGGCGTCGCTTTGGAAGCTTCCAGTGATTTTCATCATTGAGAACAACCAATATGCCATGGGTACGTCAGTGAGCCGTTCGTCGGCACAAACAGAGTTTGCTCAACGTGGTAGCGCTTTTGATATTCCTGGCGTCAAAGTTGACGGCATGGATGTTCGCGCCGTTTATCACGAAGGCATGAAGGCCGTGGAACACTGTCGTTCTGGCAAAGGTCCATACATCTTAGAAATGAGCACATATCGCTATCGTGGCCATTCTATGTCTGATCCTGCGAAGTACCGCACGAAAGACGAAGTGCAGAAAATGCGCGCGGAGAATGATCCGATTGAGCAAGTAAAACAACGCATTATCGAACGCGGTCATTCCGATGAAGATGCACTAAAAGCGATTGATAAAGAAGTGCGTCGCGTCGTGAATGCGTCGGCTGACTTTGCAACGAACGATCCGGAACCGCCAATTTCCGAGCTCTACACGGACATTCTGGCTTAAGGGACGATACCATGCCAATAGATATTTTAATGCCTGCACTCTCCCCAACCATGGAAGAAGGCAAACTTTCAAAATGGCTTAAAGCCGAAGGTGATACAGTTTCATCTGGTGACGTCATTGCCGAAATTGAAACCGATAAAGCCACAATGGAAGTCGAAGCCGTTGATGAAGGCGTCATCGGCAAAATTATGATCGAAGAGGGCGCAGAAGCAGTGAAAGTAAACACTGTTATCGCAGTCCTTCTGGAAGAAGGCGAAGATGCAAGCGCCATTGGTGCAGCTTCAAGCGCAGCAGCCCCGACAGAGGCGGCTCCTGAAGCGGCAAGCGCGCCAGCACCCGTTGTTCCAGCTCAACCAATCGCGGTTGAAACACTTTCTGATCCAGACATACCAGCAGGCACCGAAATGGTGTCCACAACGGTGCGCGAAGCGTTGCGTGATGCAATGGCTGAAGAAATGCGTTCAGACGACGAAGTTTTCGTCATGGGTGAGGAAGTTGCCGAATATGAAGGCGCTTACAAGATCACTCAAGGCTTGCTGGATGAATTTTCAGACCGCCGTGTCATCGACACACCAATCACAGAGCACGGCTTTACCGGTCTTGCTGTTGGTGCTGCCTTTGCAGGCTTGAAACCAGTTGTTGAATTCATGACCTTCAACTTCGCCATGCAAGCGATTGACCAAATCGTCAACTCAGCGGCCAAAACACTTTACATGTCCGGCGGTCAAATGGGTTGTCCAATCGTGTTCCGTGGACCAAACGGCGCCGCCTCCCGCGTGGCCGCTCAGCACAGCCAGTGTTACGCTGCATGGTACAGCCATATTCCGGGCCTGAAAGTCGTTATGCCTTATACGGCAGCTGATGCGAAGGGCCTTTTGAAAGCCGCAATTCGTGATCCAAACCCTGTGATCTTCTTGGAAAATGAAATCCTCTACGGCCAATCATTTGATGTGCCAAAGCTTGATGATTTTGTTTTGCCAATTGGTAAGGCACGGATTGAACGGGCAGGGGATGATGTCACCATCGTCTCATTCGGCATTGGTATGCAATACGCCATTGAAGCAGCCGATACGCTTGCTGGCGTTGGCGTCAAAGCGGAGGTGATTGATCTTCGCACCATTCGTCCGCTTGATATGGAAACCGTCCTTGCCTCAGTTCGCAAAACTGGCCGCTGTGTAACGGTGGAAGAGGGCTTCCCGCAATCTTCTGTCGGTTCTTACATCTCTAGCCAAATCATGCAGCAAGCATTTGATTATTTGGATGCGCCTGTGATTACCTTGACAGGTAAAGACGTTCCAATGCCTTATGCGGCAAACCTTGAAAAGCTGGCTCTGATTACAACGCAAGAAGTAATCGAAGCTGTTAAAGCTGTTACGTATATGAGCTAACGCGATGATTAAACTGGATCTCAGATCAGTCCGCTATGACCGGATGAATGATGGCGTCCAGTTTGATACCGCCAGCCGGGTCGGTCGTCGCCCCGGATTGGTCATTGAGATTTCCAAGGATGCGTTGGAAGAGCACTTCCATCGTCCCCTTGACCAAGAAACAGCCGTTTCGAAAGCGGTTGAAATTCAAACCTTTATTCAGCAGGCCGCAAATCGGATACCTGCGGATGATGGCAAAATTCGCCTGACGAAAGCGACCCTCAACGGGCGCGACTGGGAGTAAACCATGCCGATTGATATTTTGATGCCAGCCCTTTCACCAACCATGGAAGAAGGCAAGCTTTCCAAATGGGTCGTGAAAGAAGGCGACACCGTTTCTTCGGGCGACGTGTTGGCTGAGATTGAAACAGACAAAGCCACAATGGAAGTGGAAGCTGTTGATGAAGGAACCATCGGCAAAATAATGGTCGATGAAGGGTCGGAAGGCGTCAAAGTCAACGCGGTTATCGCCGTCTTATTGGAAGAAGGCGAAAGCGCCTCTGATATTGGATCAGCCCCAGCCGCTGCCCCTGTAGCGGCAGCAGCGCCGGCCGCTGAAGCACCAAAAGCAGAAGCAGCACCCGTTGCAGCGGCAGCACCAGCGCCAGCCGCACCAAAAGCAGCTTCTGGTGAGCGTG
>JBDVXS010000048.1:0-6154 GCA_039964305.1 Hyphomicrobiales bacterium | reverse complement strand
CATGAGTTTTGCCGTTAGCGGTAAAAACACGGCTCAACATTTCTTTCGTGCCGGTTTTGCCAACGCTTCCCGTGATCGCAATCACCTTACCTGCATGCCGTGCGCGCGCGGCACGACCTAAATCTTCCATGCCAACCAGCACATCATCAACAATCATAATGCGGGCGGGGTCGACTGAGAGTTCAGAAAGCTTGTCTTTGGCAACCACAGCAAAAGCGGCACCATCTGCGAGCGCCTTTTCAACAAAGGCATGACCATCAAAACGGTCGCCCTTGATCGCGAAGAATATGGCATCGCCATCAACGGTACGGCTGTCTATAGAGACAGAACCAATAGGCAAATCAGTTGGCCCAGCAAACTCAGCCTGCATGGCTTTTGCTGCATCACCACTTGTCCATAGATTCGTCAAAGCCATTTGCTCAGTCACTTTTCATTCTACCTCAATTTTAGGTCTGCGCGTTCAAAGCGCGAGCAACCACTTCGTGATCGCTAAAGGGGAGTGTTTTATCTTTAATAATCTGGCCAGTCTCGTGCCCTTTGCCAGCAATCACGATCACATCACCACTCTCAGCATCTGCAATAGCGGAAAATATCGCTTGTTCGCGGTCACCAATTTCCGATGCATCCGGCACAGCTTCGATAATCGCAGCGCGAACCAATGCGGGGTCTTCACTGCGAGGGTTGTCATCCGTCACGATAGTTTTGTCAGCAAACTTTGCCGAGATCGCACCCATCAAAGCCCGCTTGCCGTGGTCACGGTCACCACCGCAGCCAAACACGCAAACTAGATTGTTGTCAGCATAAGGACGCAACGCCTCTAAGACATTTTCAAGCGCCTCAACTTTATGGGCATAATCGATAAAGACCAAAGCACCGTTGCTCGTCTCACCAACATATTCCAATCGACCCGATTCACCCTTTAAGCCTTGCAGCGCCTCGACAATCACCTTAGGCGCAACACCTGTCGAATAGGCCATGCCTGCTGCAACAAGCGCGTTGGAAACTTGGAAACGACCAACCAACGGTAGCAACACGTCGTATGTCTCGTCGCCAAACTTAAGCGTCATCTTCTGGGCAAAGCCCTCACGTTCCAATTGTGTGAGTTCTATGGCGCGGGCCTTTTCACCAACACTCAATACGTTCAAGTGCGAGGCATCGGCCCGTTCCTCGGCTTTGGCTCCAAACGGACTTTCAGGCTCAACAACAAAGTCAGCACCTTCTGGCAAGAGGCGTTCAACCAAACCCATTTTGGCGTCGAAATACTCTTCCACCGTCGCATGATAATCCATGTGATCGCGTCCAAGATTGGTAAATCCACCCGTCGATATGTTGACCCCATCCAAACGGTATTGATCAATCCCGTGGCTAGACGCTTCAATCGCTAAATGAGTGACGCCAGCATTCGCTAAGCGATCAATAGTTTTATGCAAGGCGACAGGATCAGGCGTGGTCAAACTGCCATAGATATTTTCCACATCACTCACCACACCAACAGTGCCGACACTGGCTGCTTGTTTGCCTGCATGTTTCCAAATTTGGCGAAGGAAGGCGGCGACGGAAGTTTTGCCAGCGGTGCCTGTTACAGCTGCGATGACTTCTGGTTGGGCGGGGTAAAGTCGTGCGGCAATTTGGGCCAGTTCGCGGCGCGGGTTTTCTACCGCAAGCACGGGAACCGATGCATCAAGCGTCACAGTCTCATCAACCAAAATGGCAACAGCACCTGCGTCAATCGCTTGGTCGACGAAACGTGTTCCATCAAGGTTCACGCCTTTAAGGGCTGCAAAGATAAAACCGGGTTTAACCTCACGGCTGTCAGCCGTTATCCCGCTAACGTCAATTGTTTTCGCATGATTAGGAATAGAAACACTCGACGGCAAAAGGTCACTCAACGGACGCGTTACGCCCTCGTCCATTTGCATTTTTTGTCCATCAGCCATGAAGATCGCCCTTAGTGCAATATTCCCTTCCTGTAAGACTGATTTCCAGCCTTAACACAAGGGATTTTGAGCAAAACCCTAATTGCGGTAGTCGATTTCTGTTAATACAGGGATCTCATCTGGCAAGCGAGGTGAAACACCCAATGTTGTTGCGACACGACGAATGATGGCGGCCGTTGTCGGCGCAGTGTTCAAACCAGCTGTCGCAGCTTTTTGCCCTTCCAAAGGCTTAGGCTCATCAATCATCACCAACATCACGTAACGCGGATCGTTAATTGGGAAAGCGGAGAGGAACGAATTCAATTTCTTCTTTGAAGAATATTTCCCCTTGACCACTTTCTCAGCAGTACCCGTTTTACCGCCAACCGCGTACCCTTCAACTTCCGCACGACGGCCAGAGCCTTTTTCAACATTCAAGCGGAAAAGATAACGCATGTTGTGGCTGGTTTCTTCAGATACAACACGGGTTGCAACCTCATTTGCCTCTTCAAGAGACCGCGGACGGAATGTTGGCGGGATAAGCTTGCCACCGTTTAACAAAGCAGCCGCTGCAGACAGTGTTTGCAATGGTGTTACAGAAATACCGTGGCCGAATGAAATCGTCATGGACGACAAGGTCTTCCAAACTTTCGGCGATTGCGGTTTTCCAATTTCTGGCAATTCATGCAACGCAGGAGACAACAGGCCAAGGCGCTTCAAGAAGCCTTTGTGCCCATCAATACCAACGGCTTTCGCCATTTTCGCCGTGCCAATGTTGGATGAATAGATGAATACTTCCGGCACGCTCAAAATGCGGCGCTTTGCATGGAAGTCGCGGATTTTAAAGCGTCCGTGCTTGATTGGATATCTGGCATCGAATTTATCATGCATCGACACTTTGCCGCTATCGAGAGCCATCGCCGTGGTGATTGCTTTAAAGGTCGAACCCATTTCAAACACACCCGCTGTTGCACGGTTTAAGGCGTCTTTTGAAAAGGTTTCTTTCAATTTGTTTGGATCATAATCTGGCAGTGATGACATAGCGACCACTTCGCCCGTATCCGCATCCATAATGATGCCGATGGCAGCAATCGCTTTATAATTTTTCATTGCCTTTTGAAGCTCATCACGCACCACATGCTGCACCCGCATATCGATAGAAAGCGCCACTGGCTCCATGCGTTCGTTTGAACCAAAACCGACAGCCCGCAAATCATTCAACCAATGATCATCAACGAATTTTTCAAAACCCGCGATGCCTTGGTTATCAATATCAACATAACCAACCAAATGAGAGGCTGTTGGGCCACCGGGATAAAAACGGCGCGTTTCACGGTCAAATTGAAGGCCTGGGATCCCAAGATCGAAAATTTTCGCCCGTTGATGCGGTGTCAACTCGCGTTTAATCCAAACGAACCTGCCCTTACCACGCAAACGGCGCAGCAATTTTTTACGATCAAGATCCGGCAAAATCGTCGCCAGCTTATCGAGTGCTTCTTCTGGGTAAAGGATCTTCTGCGGATTGGCATGAAGCGAATAAGTGTTGAGATCTTTCGCCAACACATCGCCATTACGGTCCACCAAATCTGGCCGCGCAATCATCAGCTTGTTGTCAGCAATTCTAGCGGCAACTTCCACACTGTTCGCGCTCGCAATAGCAAGGGTCGTAAGGCGCGCGGCAATCAAGCCATAAACCGCCAAAAACACAAAAGCGACCAGCGCAATACGTGTCTTCGTCAAATCACGACGCTGCTTCTTAGAACCGTCAATTTCAATCGAACCATTGGCTGCTGCTTTTTGCGCAAAATGCTCTCTGAAGATTGTGCCTGGCGTTTGCATATTTTTGCTTTCGTTTAATCTCTGGCGACGAAGGTTTGAGGTCTATTGGATGTTTGTGTCAGAACCGCCGGCGTACCCGCCAAGCTGATCATCTTTTTGAAAAGGACTAAGATCGAGCGGACGATTGGGTAGCTCTTGGAGAGAAATCACCTGATCCACTTTCAAAGGCTCAAGCTGAAGCTCGGAGGCGTGACGCTCAGTTAACTCTTGCAAGCGCGAAGGCTGGGTTAACACACTGACATCAGCTTCAAGCAGTTCAATTGTTTCTTTTTCTCGCAAAATCTGGCGCTCAAGTTTCACGACTTTTTCAGCAGCACCTTCAGCACGGCGTTTAATTTCAAATGTATAGGCCGCACCTGCAACCATTAATCCGACCAAAACTAAATTCAACAAACGACGCATCAAACAACCCCTTACAAGAGCGAATATTGTGACAGTGGCGCAACACCAATCGCCGCCATATCAAGCGGACGAGTTGCACCATCAAGACGAATGGCCGCTCTCAACTTGGCAGAGCGCGCACGGGCATTTCGAGAAATTTCATCAGGAGACGGCGTATGCACACGCCGATTAGAAAGCGAGAACGTTGGCGCTTCCACTTCAACCGCTGGCAAATGACGAGAGCCACCACCAGACACGCGACTGCGATCAGCTAAAAACTTTTTGACAATGCGATCTTCCAGCGAATGAAACGCCACCACGATCAAACTACCGCCCTCACCCAAGATCGCCTCTGCCGCCATAAGCGCACGGGCAAGTTCTTGAAGTTCACGGTTCACAAAAATTCTGAGCGCTTGAAAGGTGCGCGTTGCTGGATGAATTTTATCATCATGACGCTTACCAACTGCGTGCTCTGCAATGGCTGCCAGTTTTGATGTTGTATCAATCGGCGCCTCTTCGCGAGCCGTGACGATGGCATGAGCCACATAGCCTGCCTTCTTCTCTTCACCCAGCACGCTTATCACGCGTTGTAGGTCTGATTTGGAAAACGTATTCACCACATCAGCAGCACTGAGACCCGCCTGCTCCATACGCATATCGAGCGGCCCATCTTCACGGAATGAAAAACCACGCTCTGCTTGATCAAGCTGCATGGAAGAAACACCAACATCAAGCACCACACCATCAACGCTCTCAAAACCAAGGTCGCGCACATGCTGATCAAGATCGCCGAAACGGCCTTCAACCAAGGTCAACCGACCGTCGCTCTCAGCCACAAGCGCTTGGCCTGCCGCAATCGCATTGGGATCACGGTCAATCGCAATCACCTCAGCGCCTGCATCCAGCAAAGCGCGGGTATAGCCACCATTGCCAAAAGTGCCGTCAACAATCCGCAAGCCTTTAAGGTCACCAACGTCTTTGAAGTAAGCAATAACCTCATCAAGCATCACAGGAATATGCGGCAACTCATTACTCACGAAAGCTGCCCTCCTGCCCGCACATCGCGGATGCGCGAACGAACGCCGCTCATATAGTCTTCAAATGCTTCTGGCTGCCAAAGATGGAAAGACGCGCCACGACCAGCAAACGTCACCTCACCTTTAATTTTCGCATGCTCAACAATTGCGTCTGTCAAAATAATCCGGCCATCGCCATCAATTTTAAGCGCATGATTGTCTGCATAAATATGGGTCGCCCAATCATCATATTCCGGCGAGAATGGATCCATCTTCTCAAGCCGCGCTTCCATCTGCGCCAAAAGGGAAGCCCCTCCGGCAATCACTGAATGCGTTTCTAATGATAGTTGCGCGTAAATTTGATCATCCCCCGAACGCTGCAAAATGGTGCGGAACTGCGGCGGCACAGACACGCGCCCCTTCCCGTCAACCTTCTTTGTAAAATTGGAAACAAACCGTTCCATTACGCACACAACACACTGTTAAAACTCAACGCCCCAAAAGCTGAATGAGAAATAAGACCTAAACAGAATTTCTGGGAATATATGGAATAACATGGAATTACTTGGGCGTCAACGGAATCAAAGCAAATGAACGTTGGCATCCACATGCCAAAAATGCAGGAAATAGCTTAATAATGGGTTGATTCTGAAGGGGTTTTTAGAGGGTGTGGTGGCCAAAAAATAAAACTACGGATTTGGAAGAAAGGATGCCCTTTCAACATAACTAGTTACCTGAAAACATTTTAAGAGATTTAAATTTTGGATTTCAGCTTAGCGCAAGCGATGCTAACACTACACCATCACTCTAATTATTATTGAGGTATTCGGTTGAAAGAAATCACTCTATATGAAGATTGGCTTTTGCTTTGCAACCTCCTTCCAGAAAGCGTTTGTCAAGGAGTTCAAGAAAATGGTTTTACCGTTTTTGGTTTATTCTTAGACGTTCTAGGTTTTTTAATTATTTCAAAAGGAGCGCTTCAGTTAATCAATTCAAAGATAT
>JBDVXS010000047.1:0-12227 GCA_039964305.1 Hyphomicrobiales bacterium | reverse complement strand
CTTTTTAAAGAAGCCAACTGTTTCAATGGCTGTTGCTGTCTCAACGTTTGACAAGGCGTTCATGCCGTTTGCACTTGCTGTGTTTGCGCTCATTGCAACTGTTGCAAGGGCTAAAGCTGCGATAACTGTTTTTGTAAATGTATTGGTCATTTTTTTGTTTCCTGAGTGTCTGTTTTAAAGTGTTTGTTGTTTATGTCTTTCGATGATTAGAAAGTAGCGGCTTGCAAAATATAATGATGTGCAATGATGCACGTTGCGTTTTAAATTGTTTTAACTGTTTGAAATTATTGATTTTTATTATGGAAACAAAAAAGCCGGCCCTCAAAGAGGCCGGCTTTATCAATCAGCATTAATGCGTGTGTCTTAGGTAAACGGCGAATTACAACGCTTCTTACCGTGTTTGTACGAGATAAACGTATCTGTACGTGCATTATATGTTTTGTATCTCTTAGCACACCAAGCGACATGGCGGCGTAGGGCTTGGTTACCAGTTGAGCGACCACCACCATTGTGGTAGCTGCGATGACCGCGGTTAGAATTGATAACCGATCCAACGATAATGCCGCTTGCGATGCCTGCGCCAATACCTAAGCCAATGTTGCGACCTCTAAAGCCGCGACCACCAAAGCCGCGACCGCCGCGACCTCTGAATCCGCGTCCACGAAAACCACGACCTCGGCCACGAAGTTGTACTTGTTCAACTGATTGGCCAGCTTCAAAGCTTGCAAGCGCATTCATTCCGCCCTGAGCGTTGACAGTTGTCACGCCCATAGACATTGCAACCGCTGTTAAAGTGCCGATCACTGCATTTTTAAGACTAGGTGTCATGTTGCTGTTCCTTGTTTAACTTTTGGGTAGATCATAAGCCGCATATAGATGGAGGGTATTAATTGCTATGATCATCCACGCTTTGTTGTTTTTTGTTCTTTAAACAGCGCCAACCATTTTTGGGTGATACCCAAGACGCTGAACTACTTGTGGTTGTAATGGTTGTAAGCTGTATAGAAGATGAATGGCTCGTTAAGAAATCAATTTAACTGATTAAAAGTTGATAACCATGTAACCGCTAAGTTTTTGGGCATATCCAAGCGATTGCACTTGCGCGATTAATTCGCTTTGTTGCAGTCTTTGAAGGCATTTGAGGAACACCGCAATGAGCACACTTGCAAATATCAACATATTCTCAGAGCTGCCGGAAGACGTGATTGCTAACTTGTCCAAACGGTGTAGCTGGACGAAATATGACGAACACGAAACGATTATCGACTTTGAAGATGATATTGGCGGCGTGTATTTTATCGTCCGTGGCAAGGTGCGCGTTATCATTCGTACAGAAGGCGGGAAAGAGATTGTTCTAACCGAAATTGATGAGAATAATATTTTTGGCGAGTTATCTGCGATTGATGGCCTGTCTCGTTCTGCAAACGTGGTGGCGATGGAGCCAACTCAGGTTGGCGCCATGTCCGTTACAGTGTTTTTAGAATCAATGCGCGAATATCCTGATATGGCATTGGCCTTGTTGCGACTGCTAAGTTCTCGCCTGCGGGCGTTAAACACGCGCATGACTGAACATTCATTCCTTGATGCAAAACATCGTCTCTATAATGAGCTGCTTCGACAGTCACGTCCGCGCAAAGGGTTTGAGGACCAGCGCATTGTTTCTCCTCCCCCTGTGCAAAAGGAAATGGCAGAGAAAATTAGCTGCCGCCGTGAGGTGATTTCCCGCGAACTTGCCAAGCTTAAAAAAGAGGGCGTTGTGGAGATGTTGCGTGGCGGATTGGTGATCCATAACCCCGCCAAGCTCTCCAAAATGATTTCTGACGCTTGGGACCGATAGGCTTTTATCTTTGACTGGTCTTCCAGCTTGGATGAAACCACGGTTTCGCATTTGAGCGAGCCAGAGGGTCGCGCCCCAAAATATGGTCTGATGCTTTTTCGCCAACCAATATCGATGGACCATTTAAATTGCCGTTGGTGATGCGCGGGAAAATGGAACTATCTGCCACCCTTAAGCCATCAACACCAATTACCCGACATTCTGGGTCAACCACGGCCATTGGGTCATCAACGCTACCCATTTTCGCTGTGCCACACGGGTGATAGGCACTTTCTGCGTGCTCTCGAATGAAGCTATCCAGTTCCTCGTCACTTTGAAGCGCATTGCCCGGTTGGATTTCCTTACCTGCGAAGGGCTTGAAGGCCTCTTGTGCGAATATCTCGCGTGTTAAGCGGATGCAGGTTCTGAATTTCTCCCAGTCTTCTGCCTTACTCATATAATTAAAGACAATGCGGGGCGGCTCTGCTGGGTCAGATGATTTCAGCGTCACTTCACCACGAGAGGGGGAGCGCATCGGGCCAACGTGCGCTTGGAAGCCATGCCCTTCGGCTGCTGCTTGCCCATCATAGCGCACGGCTATGGGCAAGAAGTGATATTGGATGTCTGGATAATCAACGCCAGCGGCAGAGCGAATGAAAGCTGCTGATTCAAATTGATTGGAGGCACCAGGCCCCGTTTTTGTAAAGAGCCAGCGTGCGCCAACATAGGCTTTGCCGAGCAGGTTCCAATATTTAAACAGGGTAATTGGCTGAAGGCTTGCCATTTGAATATAAAGTTCAAGATGGTCTTGCAGGTTCTGCCCAACACCGCGCCTATCTGCCACCACATCAATACCATGCTCTTTAAGGTGAGCCGCGGGGCCGATGCCAGAGAGCATGAGGAGCTTGGGCGTGTTGATGGAAGAAGCCGCGACGATGACCTCACGTTTGGCACGTATAATCTCAACGCTGTTTGATGTTTTAATCTCAACACCAACAGCACGGCCATCCTCAATGATAATACGCTGAGCAAGGCCGCTTACAAGGGTGCAATTATCGCGTTTTAGGGCAGGTTTCAAATAGGCGTTAGCGGCTGACCAGCGTTGCCCTTTATGAACGGTCTGCTCCATCGGGCCAAAGCCTTCTTGCTTCTCGCCATTATAATCGCCTGTGATTTCATAGCCTGCTTGTTGGCCAGCATCGACGAAAGCCTTAAACAGCGGGTTGTCACGTTTGCCACGGGAGACATAAAGCGGGCCATCCTTGCCGCGCCATTCTGCGTCACCGCCATGACCACCGCTCGACCAGTTTTCCATTCGCTTGAAGTAGGGAAGCACATCCGCATATGACCAGCCCTTGGCACCGCTTTCTTGCCAATGGTTATAGTCACCCGCATGACCACGCACATAGACCATGCCGTTGATGGATGATGAGCCGCCAATTACTTTACCACGAGGTGTTGCAAGGCGCCTGTTGCCTAAGTGCGGTTCTGGCTCACTTTGGTAGCCCCAATCATAGCGCGGCATGTTCATCGGGTAGGAGAGTGCACCGGGCATTTGGATAAGCGGGCCTGCATCTGAGCCGCCAAACTCGATAACTAAGACACTGTTTTTACCATCGTCAGAAAGGCGGTAGGCCATCGCGCACCCAGCAGAGCCAGCACCTATGATGACAAAATCAGCTTCCATGCTTTCGTATCCTATTCACCGTTCCACTGGCCACGCAATTCCCCGCGTGGGAATCGTTGGCTTGCTTCCAGTATATTCAAATCCATATGATTGCCCATACAACCTTCACTTGGCTTTTGCAGGGGCGGTTTCATCCGACTTGGTTATAAGTTCCACAACATAATCACCAATGGGTAGCGATGATGTGGCAGCTGGTGAGGGGGCGTTGCAGACATGCAGCATGCGCGGTGTTTGCTTGACCAAGAAGTCGTGATAGAGCGACCCGTCTTTCAAAACGGCCATAGCGCGGATACCTGTTCTATACGGCTCAAGGTCATCGAGTGTTAGCGAAGGGCAATATCTCTGGCAAAGCGACAGGTAATAGCGCTTGCTGAGTGAATTACGCATCTCTCGAATGCCAGCTTTAAAGTTTTGGAAAATAGAGATCCAAAATCCAGAAAACCCAATCATTTGCACAAGGTCTTTAACGTTGACTGAGCCTTTGGCATATCCTTCACGCGCCATGCCAAGCACCGCGTTAGGGCCGATGGTTACTTCGCCGCCAATCATGGGGGTGAGGTGAACACCGAGGAAAGGCAGGGCGGGGTTTGGGATGGGATAGATGAGGTGCTTCACCACGTCATCGAGGCGGCGATTAAGCTGATAATATTCGCCGCGAAATGGGATGATGTGAAAATCAATATCAAGGGCCGCCATTTTCGCGAGACGGTCTGCTTGAAGCCCGCCGCATACGGTTAGGTGGTCGGTCTTGAATTGTCCTTGCGTGGTTTCAACAATCACATGGTCAGCATGCTCAGTGATATCAGTCACTTCCGTGTTGAGCATGATGTTGCCACCATGCTCTTCTACTAGCTGTGCCATTTTTCTAGTCATGGCAGGATAATCGACGATGCCGCTGGTTTCATAAAACAGCGCGCCGACGCCTGCCACATTCGGTTCACGTTTTCGCAATTCCTCAACGCTCACCCGCTGCGGGTTTAAGCCGTTGGTTTTAGAACGTTCATAAAGCGCTTCCATACGGGGGAGCTCTTCATCGCTGGTTGCAACAATCAGCTTGCCTACTTGCTCGAAAGCCACTTGATGCTTGGTGCAAAAATCAACAGTCGCCTTAACGCCCTTATGGCAAAACTCTGCCTTCAAGCTGCCCGGTTGATAATAGACGCCTGCATGAATAACACCGCTATTGCGGCCTGTTTGGTGAGCGGCAAGTGTAGCCTCTTTTTCCAAAACGGTGATGGTTTTATCAGGGTGTTTTTCGCTTAGCTTGAGAGCTGTTGCTATACCAACAATGCCGCCGCCAATAATGAGGAAATCTGTATCTGTGGTCATGCAGTATGATCACCATTTAAGCCGCATACTGTCAAACGCGATTATCGGATTAAGCTTGTTTTGTTTCGAGAGGTTTGCGCTTGGTTGCGTTTTTACGCATTTCCAAAAGGCGCGCTGTTTCGCATCTATTATGCTCTTCGCGAATTTCTGCAACGAACGGCACAATGGACGCTTCAGGCGTGTCGGCTTGTCGGTGGAAATTCTCAGTTGTCGCAATGATAATATTGATGACGTTTGGAAAACAACCACAGCAACGTCCACGCTTATTCATCTCGTGATAAACGCGCGAGGGGGTAATGAGCATCCAAGGGTCTTCGGTAAGAAACCCACGGATTGTCTCTTCAATCTCTTGTTTCGCAATAAGGTTACAACTGCAGACCAACACGGGATATTACCTTCATCAATTCGATACGCTTGCCACTTGGCCAGCTTCATTAAGGCCAAACATGCCTAAGAGCTCGCGAACGCGGGATTTGTTTTCTACTAAATCAGCGATGGTGTAACTATCTAAAACCGTAAAGAAAGCACCAAGCGCTTCTGTGAGTGCTGAGTTAAAGGCGCATGACGACAAGAGGGGGCAATCAGCGCCTTCTTCAAAGCATTCAGCCATAATGAATTTATCTTCGGTCGCGCGGATTACTTCGCCCAATCGCATTTCGCTTGCAGATTTTGCCAAACGGATACCGCCAGCACGCCCACGCTCAGTTGCCACATAGCCGTTTTCGACCAAGGGCTTCAAAATTTTGAACAGGAAATATTCAGATACGTCATAAACTTGAGCGATGGTTGTTACCTTGCTCAACTCTTCCGTATTGGCAGCGCAATACATCAAGATACGAACAGCATAATTTGATTGTTTCGTCAGGCGCATTGAGTGTTTTCTTTCCTAAAAAGGCAAGGTGAGCAAAATGAGCTTAGCATCATATTAAAACAAACAAAAGCTGCCGGTCCGTCGACCAGCAGCTTCTCGAGGAGGTGGCGATTTTTGTTGGAGAAACCGGCCACCAGGAGAAAATGGTGTTCCGTGAAGTCTCCGGACTTACGAGCTAGGACCACCATCGTAGTCAACAGTGTCAACCAGTTCGCTCGCTTTATCACGCTTTGCAGCGATTTCGTTGAGTGACAAAGTGTCGGCCTTCAGTGTGCCCCAGCTAGAAACACGGGATGAAGCGGCAACGCCAGCTTTAACCGGATACTCAAAATTGGCTGTTGCATAGAGGTTTTGAGCCTTATCGCCAGCAAGCCATTCCATCAATTTTACGGCATCAGCTTTGTTTGGTGCGTGTTTTGTTAGCGCCATACCTGAAATGTTCACGTGTGTGCCACGGTCATCCGCATTCGGGAAAAGCACCTTCACAGAAGCAGCCCACGCTTTTTGCTCAGGCTTTTTATCGTTTGTCTGCATCAAACCCATGTAATAGGTGTTGCCGAGTGAAATGTCGCATTCGCCAGAGAAGATTGCGTTGACTTGTGCGCGGTCATTGCCTGTCGGTTTGCGAGCAAGGTTTGCTTTTACGCCTTCAAGCCATTCTTTTGCTGCCGCTTCCCCTTTGTGGTTCACCATAGAGGCAAACAAACCAAGGTTATAAACGTGCTGGCCAGAACGTGTGCAGATTTTGCCTTTCCATTTAGGGTCTGCAAGTTCTTCGTATGTGATGCCGTCTTGGGCGACACGGTCTTTGGATGCGTAAACAACGCGAGCGCGTGTTGTTAGACCAAACCAGTGACCTTCGCCGTCACGAAATTGAGAAGGGATGTTGCCAGAAAGCGTCTCATTGGCGAGGGCTTGCGTAACACCGCCCGATTTGGCGCCATCCAAGCGGCTAATATCAGCGGTTAAAATCAAATCAGCTGGAGAGTTCTGACCTTCCGCTTTAAGGCGCTCAACGAGACCTTTTTTTGCGAATACAACGTTTGTCTTAATGCCTGTCTTCTTCGTGAACTCATCCAAGATCGGATTGATTAGCTGTGGTTGACGGTATGAATAGATGTTGACCTCCGCTGCATTGGCAGCAGTTGCAACTGTTGATGTCAATAAAGCGGCGATAGCTAGTTTAAATGAATGAGACATCAGTGTGTGTTCTCCAAGATGCATGTGTTTGTTGCCTTGTGTTTTTCATACCTAACTAAAACAGTCAAGATAAAAAACGAACAAAAACAATGACTTAGAATGGTTCTAAATTGGATTGATTCTAAGCTGTGTGAAAAACTCAACAATAATAGAGGCTTGCCCCTATCCAATGGATATTCGCCTAATTGGATAGAGGTAAGTTTTTTTGTTCGATCAATGCGTTAAAGCCGATGGTGCGGCTGTCATCTTAAGCTTGTTCTGGGGATGGCGTCGCAGTTGGTCCAGTCTTTGGGCCTTTGATGTTTAATGTAAACAGGCCTGCGAACACGACCAATGCAATAAGGTTGACCCATATAGGGGTCGGCCAAAGCAGCGTGATGCCTGTTGCAAGAACAATCAAGCGAAGCGCGATGTTGAGCTTGTTCTCCCAATAGCCTTCAATACCGGCTGAAAGCGCCCAAAGGCCAAAGACGGAAAAGAAGAATATCTGCAACATCTCAGGCCAATTGCCAGACAAGAACGGCGTATAGGCGATGATCAGCGGCACGAAGTATAGCCCCTTGGCAATCTTCCAAGAATAAAAGCCCGTTTTCATCGGTGGTGCTTTAGCAATGGCGGCGGCTGTAAAGGCTGCAAGGCAAACAGGTGGTGTAACGTTGCTATCTTGCGACAGCCAGAAAATCACCATATGCGCGGATAAGAGGGCGACTGTTAGAACAGCTGGATCGAACGCATTGTCGATAATCAAGCTCATATTCTCAAGTGGAACAACGGCAAGCAACGCTTTTGCTTCTGCAATTGCCATTGGGGCACCGAGCGAGGCAAATTTGTCAGGGGCTGCAATTAAGAAAATCGCCTTGGCCGCTTCTGGCAAAGAGCCTGCCACCATCATGTCGACGATTTGGCCTTGCAAGATCAGCTGGTAAAGGGCAGGTGCTGAAAGCGTGCCGAGCACGATGTAGGCTGCGGTAACGGGTAGGCCCATGCCGAGGATAAGTGAGGCGAGGGCGACCAGCACAATTGCGACAAACAAGTTGCCATCCGACCAATTGGAAATCATCAGCGAGAAGGTGTTTCCGATACCGGCTGTTGTGATGATATTGACAATAAGGCCGACCGTACAAAGCAGAACGCCTGTCATAATCATATTGCGGGCACCAAGTTCCAAGGCGCCAAAGATTTCTTTGATACCCATGCGGCGTGGTGTCAACCAAGAGGCGGCGATACAGGTCAAGATTGCCCAACCCGCTGCATAGGTTGGCGTATAGCCTGAGACGAGCAGATAAATTAGCAAGGCCACGGGCAGAATAAATTGTGGTCCGCCTTCACGCAGCACTTTCATCAAAGGTGGCTGTTCTTCGTTCATCATGGCTGTGGCACCAGAACGCTTCGCTTCGATGCGCACGAAGAAGGCGACTGTTGCAAAATACAAGATTGCTGGCAGAAAACTGACTGAGATAATGGTGGTGTAAGGAATTTGCGTGGTGGCGGCCATTACAAAGGCACCAGCGCCCATAATAGGTGGCATCAACTGCCCACCCGTCGAAGAGGCTGCTTCAACGCCGCCTGCAAAGTGTTTTGGAAAGCCTGCACGCTTCATCAATGGGATGGTAATCACGCCCGTGGAGGCCGTGTTGGCAACCGCAGAACCTGAGATTGTACCCGTAAGGCCACTTGCAATAACCGCAACAAAGCCGGGGCCGCCAATTGTGCGTCCTGCAACGGCACGCGCAAGGTCGATAATAAACTCACCAGCGCCCGATTTTAATAAGAAAGCGCCGAAGATGATGAAGAGGAAAACGAAGGTCGATGAAATGCGAGCAATATTGCCGAAAATCGCATCGTCACCATAAATCGATCGGAACATGAGTGTCTCCGTCGATAGGCCTGGGAATTTAAAAACACCAGGAACATAAGAGCCCCACACGGCAGCGTAGGTTAGCGCGATGATGATGAGGGAGGGAATTATCCAGCCCGTTGTGCGTCGGGTGAACTCGATGCCGCCCAAAATAACAACGGCGCCTGCAATCCAATCAAAGATGGAGAGGCGAACACCACGGTCATAGATCGCGTTTTCTGCGAAGACGAGATAGATGGCTGAGGCTGCAACCAGAATACCAAATGCGATATTGACGAATTTCACGCCAGAGTTTTCAGACCAGGCTTTTGTTGTAACGGGCACAGCAAGGGCACACAGAAGGGCGAAGCCTGCGTAGTGAAAGCCATTTTGGATCAGCGTGGACACATTGCCAAATGTATTCATCCATATATGGCCAACGGACAAAGCGACAGCAAGCGAGATGGTGGCCATCTCTAGGAAGGTGGTTTTACCTTCGGTGGCGTTTTCATGGTTTGTCATCGCACTAACACGCATTCTTTTTTGGAATAGAAAAACAAAGGGACGCACAGCTCCGGACCGTACGCCCCCCTAGACCCCACAAACTCTCCAACTGGAGGGATCAAAGATCAAGTCTGCAGGGCCATCAGGGCGTAACTAATAAGTAAGATACTTATTTGGCTACGAGGGTCGCTGGAATTTCAATGCCAACTTCTTTGTAGTATTTCGCTGCACCTGGGTGAAGCGGTACAGGAAGACCAGCAATCGCGCGCTCAATAGCCATAGCTTTTGTCGCTGGGTGGATTGCGTTCAAGAACGGAAGGTTCTCGTACATTGTCTTCGTGATCATGTAGACAGCGTCTTCATCAACACTTGCGTGTGTTGCAAGGAAGTTTGGTTGTGCAATTGTGTTCACGTCATCTTTTTGGCCAGGATATGTGCCAGCAGGAATTGTAAACTTGGTCCAAAGACCTTTGCCGCCATCAGCTTTTGCTGCTTGCTCATCTGTAAATGAAAGCAATTTCACGCCTTCACCTTTTGATGCGAACAATTTTGTAACAGCACCAGTTGGAACACCAGCTGGTGTACCCATGCCAACCGCTTTGCCATCAGCAACAGCATCAGCAGAAGGACCATAACCGCCATGAACGAGCGTGTAGTCTGTGTTGATGTCGATACCGAACTCACCAAGGATTGTGGCGTTTGAACCGATGGTGCCTGAGTTCTTCTTACCAAGAGCAAGCGACTGGCCTTTAAGAGCAACAACGTCTTCAATTGTGCCGGTGCTTGCGGCAGCAGCCGATACAACAAACTGCTCAACGTTCTGCCAAAGCATAGAAACTGAGCGCAGGTCTTTTTGTGGGCCATCAGCTTTTACTGGGCCAGTGCCTGTTGCTGCATAGTGGCCAAATAGACCTTGAAGGATTGCAAATTGTGCTTCGCCTTCGCGGATGAGGCGAACGTTTTCACCAGAACCAGCTGAGTTAATCGCTGACATGCTGATTTTTTGCTTCGGCTGCAACTTCACTTTTGTAAGTGTCGCGATTGCTACGCCAACTGGGTAGTAAGTACCGCCAGTTGAAGCCGTTGATAAAATGTAGTTGCGTTCTTCAGCTGCTTGAGCAGCTGTGCCCAAGCTTAGAGCGAGCGCTGCGGATGTAGCGACAGCCAGAGCTGTGCTCTTAATTGAAAAATGTTTCAAGTTCTTCCTCCCAAAAGGTTAGTTAGCTTTTATAGCTAGAGTTATGATAGCAACTTGTGTGCCAGTTTGGGAAGAATTTTAACTATTTGTAAACGCTCTCAAAATTGCAGGTGTGCTGGCGGCACTTGGCGGAAAACTGCCGAATAGCTGCATTCTATCGGCAGAAAACTGCCTATTTTCGGCGGGTAAGCCCGTATCGCTGCATCTTATCATTCAATGTGCGGCGTGGAATATCGAGCGCTTTCGTGACTGCGTTTATGTTGCCGCCATGTTGCTCTAGTGCGATGGCAATTTGTGCCCGCTCAAAATCGGCAACTTGGTCTGAAAGGGGGCGACTTTCCCCTGATGGTTTCTTGGTGCGACTAATTAGGTTTTCGATATTCGCTTGCTCATCTGAGCGGGCGAGGGTGTATCGCTCAGCAATATTTTTTAACTCACGCACATTACCCGGCCAGCTATGGGCATGAAGCGCCGCAAACCCATTGCTGCTTACTGGTTGTGCTGTACAGTTGAACTGTGTCTCTGCAATGCTGACAAAATATTTAAACAGGAGAGGGATGTCTTCCATTCTCTCGCGAAGGGGCGGTACGTTGATTTCAATCGTGTTGAGACGGTAATAAAAATCATCGCGGAACCGGCCATCTGCTATCGCACGGTGCAGGTCTTCGTTAGCAGCTGCAATGATGCGCACATTGATGTCGACAGGTTCATTGCTTCCCACTCTTTGAACAGAACCAGTCTCTAAGGCGCGCAATAACTTCACCTGCATATCAAGAGGTAGGCCATTGATTTCATCGAGAAAAAGCGTGCCATTATGAGCGTATTGAAACGCTCCAATCCGTGCAGCATCAGCCCCTGTAAAAGCGCCTTTCACATGCCCGAAGAACTCGCTCTCGAATAAGTCTTTTGGAATGGCGGCACAGTTTAGAGGATGAAAAACGTTTTTGCCGCGTTCGCCGTTTTCATGCAATGCGCGCGCGACCAGTTCTTTACCTGATCCAGTTTCGCCACTGATAAGCACATTCACATGGGTTGAGGCGATATGAGCAATATCGGCCCGTAAGCTGCGGATCGCATCGCTTTCACCAATAATATAGCGAGACAAACCACTGGCTTGCCCAAGCCTGTCTTTAAGCTGGCGGTTTTCCAGAACCAGTGCTCGTTTTGCGCACGCTCTTGCAACGGTTTTGGCAAGCTTTTCAGGGTAGAAGGGTTTCTCGATAAAGTCGTAGGCAGACCGCTTCATGGCATCCACAGCCATTGCCACATCACCATGGCCTGTCATCAAAATGACAGGCACATCGCCATCGCGCTCTTTTACCGCATCAAGCAAAGCCATGCCGTCCATGCCGGGCATTTTGACATCGCTTACGATAATACCGCTAAAACTTGGATTAATGTGTTCTAGCGCAGTTCGCGCATCGCTAAAGGCTTGAACATCGAAATCGGATAAAGACAGCCATTGTTCAACCGAACGGCGCATGTCCTTCTCGTCATCAATCAGGATGACTTGGTTATTCATTCAGCTTCACTCAAAACATTCGCCCCAGATTGAACAAGCGGTAATCTTACTGAAAAGACGGCGCCACCCGTTTTGCTATTTCTGGCACGTAACATGCCACCCATTTCTTCCACAAGGCCAAAAGAAATGGCGAGACCAAGACCGACACCTTGTTCCAAGGGCTTGGTGGTGACGAATGGGTCGAACACTTTATCTAAAACAGCTTCATCAATGCCGGGTCCGTTGTCTATGAAACGCAGGAGGGCGAAGGTGTCTTCTTCTTG
>JBDVXS010000046.1:0-15064 GCA_039964305.1 Hyphomicrobiales bacterium | reverse complement strand
TTTTGCATGGCCACATTAGACGTTAGGTCATTGCAGGGCTTTAAGATTCTGTCTAGTAGGTGACTTGATTGACCTTGGGAGGACGGATTGCGCGATATTATTGACGAGTTAAAAGAACGCCGTGAATTGGCCCTTAAGGGTGGCGGTGACAAGCGTATTGAGCGCCAACATGAGCGCGGCAAACTGACAGCTCGCGAGCGCATTAATGTGCTGCTTGATGAAGGCTCGTTTGAAGAGTTCGGCATGTTCGTGCAACACCGAGCTACCGACTTCGGCATGGAAAACAACAAAGTCCTAGGGGACGGCGTTGTAACAGGCTGGGGCACGGTCAATGGTCGCAAAATTTTCGTCTTCGCCAAAGATTTTACCGTGTTCGGCGGCTCGCTATCTGAGGCGCATGCTGAGAAGATTTGTAAGCTTCAAGACATGGCACTGCGAAACCGTGCACCCATCATCGGTTTGATGGATGCAGGCGGTGCGCGTATTCAAGAGGGCGTTGCAGCCCTTGGTGGTTATGCAGAAGTATTCCAGCGCAATGTTTTAGCTTCTGGCGTTATCCCACAAATTTCAATGATTATGGGCCCGTGCGCGGGCGGGGACGTTTATTCGCCAGCCATGACAGACTTCATCTTCATGGTGCGTGATACCAGCTATATGTATGTCACTGGCCCTGATGTGGTGAAGACGGTGACAAATGAGACGGTTACCCACGAAGAACTTGGTGGCGCGTCTATTCACACCACGAAATCGTCTATCGCTGATGGTGCTTTTGACAACGACATTGATGCGTTGATTGAACTACGCCGTTTCATCGACTTCTTGCCATTGTCCAATACAGATGATGTGCCTGAGCTTGCAACAGGCGACGCCTATGATCGTATCGACGAGTCGCTTGATACGCTCATTCCCGATAGTGCGAACAAGCCTTATGACATTAAAGAACTCATCCATAAGATTGTTGATGAAGGTGACTTCTTTGAGCTGCAAGCGAGTTTTGCTGGCAATATTGTGACAGGCTTTGGCCGCATGGAAGGCAAGACAGTTGGCTTCGTCGCGAACCAACCGATGGTTCTTGCTGGTGTTCTAGATAGCGATGCCAGCCGTAAGGCGGCGCGGTTTGTGCGCTTTTGTGATTGTTTCGGCATTCCAATTGTCACCCTTGTTGATGTTCCAGGTTTCTTGCCGGGCACAGCACAAGAATATGGCGGCCTTATTAAACACGGCGCGAAGCTTTTGTTTGCTTATGCTGAGGCCACCGTGCCGAAGGTGACCATCATCACCCGCAAAGCGTTTGGCGGCGCTTATGACGTGATGGCATCCAAGCATTTGCGTGGCGATATCAACTATGCATGGCCATCAGCACAGATTGCTGTAATGGGGGCCAAAGGGGCCGTTGAAATCATTCATCGTCAACACATTGGGGATGATGAAAAGATTGAAGAGCTTACCAAAGAATACGAAGACCGTTTCCTCTCGCCCTTCGTGGCAGCAGAACGTGGTTACGTTGATGAAGTAATCTTCCCGCGCTCAACCCGCAAACGCGTCTCCCGTGCCCTGCAAATGTTGCGTGATAAGGATTTGCAAAATCCTTGGAAAAAGCACGACAATATTCCGCTTTAAAAGGTTCCTAAATGGCTCGCTATGACCGCCCAAAGGCCGCGAATGAGATTGTGGAGATATTACCATCTTCTCCGCAACCAAATATCATTCTTGGCATGGTCTTGATGTGTGCTGCTATGATTGGCGCGCCAGCCATGGACATTATCGCCAAATATTTGGGAACCATTGGTGAGGTCGCACCCGGTGTCGTGACCTTTGGACGGTTCGTGGTGCAAGCGGTTATTTTGTTCGTTTTGATGGTGATATTGGTTGCAACGTCGCGCAGAAAACGCATTTGGCCAAAGAACATCGCCGTCAACTTGTTGCGTGGTGCGATGATGGGGATTGCCGCCTTCCTGTTTTTTACAGCCGTCACCTTCATGCCTGTGGCTGATGCCATCGCTATCTTTTTTGTTGAGCCGTTTATCCTAACGATATTCTCCGCGCTTTTGCTCGGCGAAAATGTTGGTTGGCGTCGCCGTATTGCCGTGCTGGTTGGTTTCAGTGGTGCGCTGTTGATTATTCAACCGAGTTTCCAAGAGCTTGGTGCTGTGGCGTTTCTACCTGTCATAACCGCCTTCATCTTCGCGCTCTATCTGATTTTAACGCGTAAGTATGCAGGGCAAGATGATCCTTTTTCCATGCAGCTAACCGCTGGTGTCGGTGGTGCGTTGACAATGTTCATTGCGCTCATCGTTGGTGGCAACTTGCTTGGCATCGAGCCGCTGGTCGCCACATGGCCTCAGACGAGCTTTACATGGTCTCTCGTTGTGGCTTTAGGGCTACTTGGAACTGCGAGCCATCTGTTGATTGTCTTCGCCTTTGCCCGCGCACCAGCCAGTATTTTAGCCCCGTTCCAATATATCGAGATCGTAAGCGGTACGATCCTTGGTTATGTGGTGTTCAGGGACTTTCCTGACCTCATCAAATGGGTTGGTATTTCAATCATTGTTGGCTCAGGCATTTATATCTTTTGGCGTGAGGCCAAGATGTCGAAAATTGAAGGGAAGTCGTCATGATCATTTCTACAACAGATCACATTCCTGGGCATGAAGTTGTCGCAATTGTTGGCATTGTTGCGGGTGAGGCGGTGATGGGAACCAATGTGTTCTTCGATTTCTTCGCCAAAATTCGCGATGTGGTGGGTGGGCGTTCTGGCTCCTATCAGAAGGTTTTGAAAGAAGCGCGTGATAATGCGCTGGAAGATTTGAAAGAAGAGGCCCGCTCAGTGGGGGCGGATGCGGTAATCGGCATCGATCTTGACTATGAGGTCATGGGAGAAACTGGCTCCATCTTAATGGTCTCTGCTAATGGAACTGCCGTGAAGCTTCGCTGAGCGAAAGAGGAAAACAATTACTATGTTCGATAAGATACTGATTGCAAACCGTGGCGAAATCGCCTGCCGTGTTATGAAGACTGCAAGCCTCATGGGCATCAAAACGGTTGCGGTTTATTCAGACGCAGACGCGCGTGCGCCTCATGTTTTGATGGCAGATGAAGCGGTCAATATTGGCCCGCCGACAGCCTCTGAATCGTATCTGGTCATCGACAAAATCATAGACGCCTGCAAACAAACAGGCGCTCAAGCTGTTCACCCTGGTTATGGGTTCCTGTCTGAAAACCCGTTGTTCGCAGCAGCTCTTAATAAAGAAGGCATCGCTTTCATCGGCCCAAACATCCGCGCCATTGAGGTGATGGGTGATAAGATTGAATCCAAGAAATTTGCCAACGCAGCAAATGTCAGCACGGTCCCTGGCTATCTTGGCGAAATTGACAGCCCAGAAGAAGCGCTCAAAATTGCGGAAGACATTGGCTTTCCTGTGATGATTAAGGCTTCTGCTGGCGGTGGCGGTAAAGGTATGCGAATTGCCCGCTCAGCCTCCGAAGTTGCGGAAGGCTATCAGCTGGCGCGATCTGAGGCGAAAAACTCATTTGGTGATGACCGTGTTTTCATCGAAAAGTACGTTGAAGAACCGCGCCATATTGAAATTCAAGTGCTGGGCGACAAGCACGGCAATGCAATCTATCTGGGCGAACGCGAGTGTTCTATTCAGCGCCGCAACCAAAAGGTTATCGAAGAAGCACCATCAGCCTTCTTGGACGAAGAAACCCGCCGCGCAATGGGCGAGCAGTCTGTGGCTCTTGCTAAAGCCGTTGATTATGAGAGTGCAGGGACGGTTGAATTCATCGTTGATAAGGAAAAGAACTTTTACTTCCTAGAGATGAACACTCGCCTGCAGGTGGAGCATCCTGTTACTGAGCTGATTACAGGCGTTGACCTTGTGGAGCAGATGATCCGTGTTGCCAATGGTGAAAAGCTGAGCTTGGCCCAAGACGACATCAAGTTGAACGGTTGGGCGATTGAAAGCCGCATTTATGCCGAAGACCCGTTCCGTAATTTCCTACCCTCTATTGGCCGCTTAACAACCTATCGTCCGCCTGAAGAAGGTGAGGTTGATGGTGTTATTATTCGTAACGATACGGGTGTGACTGAAGGCTCTGAAATCTCAATGTTTTACGATCCAATGATCGCAAAGCTTTGTACCCATGCTGAAACCCGAGAAGAAGCAACGCTTGCCATGAGTGAAGCTCTCGACCAGTTCATCGTTGATGGTATTCAACACAATGTGCCCTTCCTCTCAGCCCTTATGGCTCACCCCAAGTGGATGAGCGGCGACATCTCAACCAACTTCATTGCTGCGGAGTATCCAGAGGGCTTTGAGGGCGTTGAAGCGGATGATGTGACACAAGAAGCCTTTGTGGCTGCAACGCTTGCAATTGGGCTTTTACAGCGCGTGCGTACAGATAGTCTTGGCAACCGTCTGCGCCCGCATAATGGTGCGCTTAATCCCAACTGGGTGGCGATGCTAGGCCGCGATGCACATCCCGTTACCTTGGCAGCCTTCGAGCAAGATGAAGACACGGTCATTGAAGCCGTTTTGAATGAGGGCGATGACCCCGTTACCATTGTTACCAATTGGGAAGCGGGCGAAAAGCTGTTCACAGCGCAAATTGATGGCCGTATTGTTCATATGCAAGTCAATCAAATTGGAAGTGTGACAGAGCTGAGCCAGCGCGGGTCAACCGTGAAAGCCCGCTTGATGCGTCCGCAGGATGCTGAATTGATGAGCTACATGCCGATTAAACTTCCGCCAGACACATCGAAACTGCTGTTATGCCCAATGCCGGGCTTGGTGGTCTCAATTGTTGTGGAAGAAGGCCAAACCGTGCAAGCAGGCGAAACCCTTGCCAGTGTTGAAGCCATGAAAATGGAAAATGTGCTGCGTGCGGAACAAGACGTGGTGATTTCAAAAATCAACGCAGAGGTTGGCGAAAGCTTGGCCGTTGATGCGGTGATTATGGAGTTTGAATAGAGGTCGTGTCCCCAACAGGGCCAAACGTCTGTTCAAACGCCTGTTTTAGCGCCACATCAATGTCACTCATCGGCAATAAATAGCCCAGGTCTTCAAAGCTTGTGACCCCGTGATCTTTTACGCCACAGGCGATGATCCCATCAAAATGGCTGAGATCAGGGCTGACGTTTAAGCTGACGCCGTGGAAGCTTACCCATTTGCGTAAGCGAATACCGAGTGCTGCAATTTTGTCTTCTGCCATACTGCCATCAATTGAACGTGGCCGCTCTGGGCGCGATACCCAAACCCCAACACGATCATCGCGCCGCTCACCCTTTATGTTGAAAGCAACCAGCGTATCAATCAGCCATTGTTCCAGCGCTTGCACATAAAGGCGCACATCTTGCGCGCGGGTTTTAAGATCGAGCATGACATAAGCAACGCGCTGTCCAGGCCCGTGATAGGTGTATTGACCACCACGCCCGGTTTGGTGCACGGGAAAGCGTTCTGGGCTTACAAGGTCTTTACTGTCCGCGCTGGAGCCTGCTGTATAAAGAGGTGGATGCTCTAACAACCAGACACATTCATTGGCGGTTCCAGCTGCTATCTGTGCCGCGCGATTTTCCATGGCGGCGAGGGCGGTTTCATAATCCGTCACCCCATCAGAAATCAGCCATTCAACTGGTTGCTGGACAGCCAAAGGAAAAAAATCCGGTCTTTCGCAAATAGATCTGCCTTGATTCATTGTTCAGTAACCATAAAGAGTCATCTTAGAAGGGTAATTCAACCGTTGTAAGCCCGTGTTTTACTGTTCGGGTTGTATCTGTAAAGAGGCTAGTAGTGTCAGAAGAGTTATTATCAGCCAGTAGCGTAAGTTCAAAGCCTCAAGATACACCGATTGATGATGTCGTCATTAGTCTTGATGTTGTTCTTGGCGAAACGGAAATGGCATTGCATGAATTGCTCCGTCTTGGACGTGGTGCGGTGATTGCCCTTAACACCACAGAAGACGATGATGTAAGAATTCTTGCAGGCAATACCCAAATTGCTAGCGGTCAGTTACGGCTGAATGGTGAGCAGGTTGAGGTGACGGTTACTGAAAACCAGCTGCGCGGTAAAAGTTTCCGTGCACCGTCTGATAAGTTTGTCCAAGAAGCCGAAGCAGCACAATAATTTATCTTTGAAAATCGCCTAATAGCGAAATTGCAGCTTGTTCTCCAAGCTTGCATTTGCTAAGTGAGCGCACCGACGAGAAATCTTCGGTACTTGGTTGCGGCCGTGGCGGAATTGGTAGACGCGCAGCGTTGAGGTCGCTGTGGGGTAAAACCCGTGGAAGTTCGAGTCTTCTCGGCCGCACCAAAAGCATCTCCATAAGGGGACATGCTTGAACAAATCCTCAAAATTCAATCAGTGGCAGGCGTTTTGTGAGGCAAATACGTCGGGTTCGATTGCTTGATTCACAGAACCAAAACATAATTCCCAAAGTGGTTTTTTTAAAAAAAATCAGCCAGTGCTTTAGCTGCTTCCCGCATTGAAAATGGCTTTGCAGGTACAGATGCATCCCATGTGGTGTGGCTGAATTAGGGGATATCTTTCAGATGCAAGTCGCGCATGTCGAGGGATACTAATGGGTAAGCAAACACACCCAATTAGGACTGCTAGGGAAGAATGGTTTATGCCAAGGCTGCCGCTTCTAGCGTTAATGCTTTCATCTCAACAGGACAGCTATCGCCTCCACAGGAGATAGCGTCACAAAGACGACAAATGTGCTCTGATTCGATGCGACTCCCCGTCAGCGCCGAAAGAATGCTCCCTGCAATATTGGAAACTGTTTGCCGATCTTCGTCAGAAACCGTTGCAAAGACGGGCTCAATTGCCGCGCGTCTCGCATCCAAAATCTTGTCGCGCATTTTATAACCAGCAATGGTGAGGCAAACATAGACCTCGCGTTGGTCGTGTTCCGCGTTCACTCTGCAAACATACTCGTCCTCTTGTAACTTGTTGATTACTCTAACAGTTGCTGAATGGGACAGCCCGCAGATTGATGCAAGGTCACGGATAGTTTGCACTTCAACTTGATGGGTAAGGCTTACGAGGCAAGCGGATGCTGCCGGTGACAAGCCGCTTACTTCAGTGGTGGCAGCCATTTGCAAATCGTGAATCTTAAGCGCAAAAGCTCCGATCAAATTCAGGTCCGCGTTTTGTTCTTTCATAAGAATTACCACCTTCTCCAGAATTGTTTTATTGTAAATTTGTTTTTTCAATTGAAAAAAAAATTAAAATTTATCCATAGTGAGGAGAATAGCGATGAATAAAATAAATACAACTTCTTTTGTATCAACATTACCAGCTGAAACCTATTATTGCTCAGAGCAATACAATGAGGAATTTAACAAAATTTTCAAAAAGGAATGGATTTATGCCATGCATGAATCACAACTTCCAGAACTAGGTTCTTATGATACGTTCGAAATGGGATCGGTTCCCTTACTGATCGTTCGCGGCCAGGATGATGTTATTCGTGCATTTTACAATGTCTGTGTGCATCGCGGTCATATTCTTGCGACTGGTAATGGAACCGCGAAAAACTTTGTATGTCCTTATCATGCATGGACCTATCAAACAGATGGCACTTTGCGCGGCGTGCCAGGTGCCAAAGTATCTGAGATGCCGACCTGTACACGGTCACTGCGTGGTGTCGAAACCCGCATTCGGGACGGTTTTATATTCGTTCGTTTGGAAGAGGGGGAGGATGATTTTGATGAAAAATTTGGCGGATTTTTTGATGAATTGAACAAGACTATCCCCAATCTTGAAGGCATGCGTTTTGTAAGGCGGTACAAAGAGCCAGTTAAGTGCAATTGGAAAATTATGGTTGAGAATTACCTCGAGTGTTACCATTGTTCGCAAACTCACCCTGCTTTGGCGGAGCTGATTGATCTTGAGAACTTTAAGATTTCGCAGCATGAATATTATCTGACGACCTCTGCACCTGCTGGCTCTCCTGACAATTCAGCGTTTTCGTATAAACCGCGAAAGGATATGCAGAAGCAATTTACAGGGTGGGGTTTATGGCCCAATTCGAGTTTTAATATCTTTCCCGGACAAGATAACATTCTAATATTCCATATGGTGCCTTCAGCTTCCGAAGAGACCTATGGTTATTGTGATTTTTTCTTTCGGGATGGAGTGGTTGACGAGGAAGCCGCTGCCTTGATGGACTGGGAAGTCGAGGTTTTGGAGACTGAAGACAACGATCTCATTATGTCTGCGCAATTAGGCATGAAATCTGGTGCGTTGGATCATGGAACATTTATATTGGACACGGCCAATCAAATGATCAGCGAAGCGCCGCTCGCCCATTTTAATTATATGGTTCAGCGAGCACTCAATGGCCACGACGCCATGCAGTACCATTGGCAAAGGCCTGAGGCACCAGTTCAAAGTAGACCGCCGGTGAGAAGGACGAATGGTCGATGATTAGTTCATCTCAAAAGGGGGTGGCGGCAGCCACCCTTGCTTCCTTTTGTTGGGGTAGTGCAACTGTAATGTCGAAATATGCACTTGATGACGTTTCGCCAATTACGCTTTTATCATTACAGCTATTAGCCAGCACGGTTTTCTTATGGCTCGTTGTGTTGGTTTTGCGGATTAAGGTGCCTCACTTACTAACACTGACACCGATTGCCATGCTGGGCCTTCTGGAGCCAGGGCTGGCTTACTTGTTAGGCCTAATGGCCTTGACGGATATCGGCGCAGGCGCGGCAACGCTTATATTGGCATTTGAAGCAATTATGATTGTTTTGTTGTCTGCTTTGTTATTTCGGCAATTTCCAAGTGTGAAGTTTGTCGTCTTATCGATGACCTGCTTGGTTGGTCTCACAATGGCACTTGGTCTGTGGGGCGTGGATAATGGCCGTAATGGCATTGGGGGCGTAGTGCTTATGTTTTTGGCAACAGCAAGTGCTGCGATTTATGTGGTGCTTAGTGGTCGGATTGCCAGCAGCCAGCATCCAATCGTTGCTGTTAGTGCGCAACAAAGTGTTGCATTGGTGGCTGTTCTTTTCATTCTACCAATTGAAATGTTTGGTGTGTCTGCCGGATCTTCGTTACCGAAAAATACGGAGACGTGGCTGGTGGTAATTGCCTCAGGCATCATTCAATACGGTATCGCATTTTCGTTCTACATGTATGCACTCTCGAAAATACCGACCAATCTAGCGGGCAGTTTTTTAAATCTAATTCCAGTGTTTGGTTTGGCGATAGCATTTGTCGTGCTTGGAGAAACGCTAACAACTTTCCAATTGGTGGGCGCAGCCATTACTATTTTGGCCCTTACATGGATCAATTTAAAGACCTGAAACCATTTGATGACGCACCTGATGGGATGTCAGGAGTGTGGACTGGAATAACCGTATTTCTTAGAAAAGCGCGGATGCTTAGAAGGAGTCGTTCTCCCAATTGGAAGACTTATTGAACATACCAAGATTTAATTTTTGGGAAAATGGTGAGCTGGCAGGGGTTCGAACCCTGGACCTACTGATTAAAAGTCAGTTGCTCTACCAACTGAGCTACCAGCTCTATCCAATGGCGGCTTGATAGGCGCTGTTAAACGGTCAGTCAACCTGTTTTTTCAGATTGTTTTACACTATCCCTAACAGTCGTTGATTTTCGCCATTTCTTACTCATCTCGAACTTGTTAGATGCCGTGAGTTGAGACTTGCTCTTCATGTCGATAAGACTGCGACTGAAAACCTACGTACTATGCATTATATGTGTGTATTCAATTGGTAAAGGTGTGTGCATTATCCTGCGCATGTAATTTTATTAGTTAGAACGGCGAATTGAAATGGATCTTTCCTCTCTCGGCATAGACCTTAGCGATGTAACGATATGGGCGGCACTAATTGGTGGTTTCATATCTTTTGTGTCTCCTTGTGTGTTGCCGCTTGTTCCGCCGTATCTATGCTATATGGCAGGCGTTTCGCTTGATCAGCTTACGGGTGAAGAAGAATCGCCGCGCTCGCAAGCTTACATCTCGTTCGTCTCATTATGTTTCGTACTTGGCTTCACAACAGTGTTTGTCGCGCTTGGAACCAGTGCTTCGATCATTGGCCAGTTTTTGCTGAAGCACCAAGTCATTATGTCGCAGGTTGCGGGTGTGGTGATCATCGTTATGGGGCTGCACTTCCTTGGTGTCTTCAGGTTTGCGTTTATGTACAAGGAAGCGCGTCCTGATTCGAGCCATGTGTCATCTGGGCCGCTTGGTTCATATATTATGGGCATCGCCTTTGCGTTTGGCTGGACGCCCTGCATTGGGCCGATCTTGGCTGCCATCCTCGCAGTTGCAGGGGCAGAGGCAAGCGCATCAAAAGGCGCTTTGCTGCTGGGGGCTTATTCGGTTGGGATTGGCATACCGTTTATGCTGGCCGCATTGTTTGCAAAGCCGTTCTTGGCCTTCATGAACCGATTTAAAAAGCATCTTGGTTCAGTTGAAAAACTGATGGGTGGGCTTTTGGTTGCAACGGGCGTTTTGTTCATCACTGGATCGATGACCTTGATTGCAAATTATCTGATCGAGTTCTTTCCAGCGCTTGCAACAATTGGCTAAAAAGCCGCAACCTATTCGGTGACGGCTCTTTGTTATTGCGGGAATAAAGTCGTCTTGCAAAACGCGTCGATTTTACGAAGCGTTACACAGGCTTTAATCGCATCACTGGCATTATCAAATGGCCCTGCCACCAATCTGGTTTGACCTTCTTCGACACCTGTCGCCACAAACTTGGGCGTCAACGTTGTTAAAAGCCTTGGGTTTTGAGTGCCAAGTTCTTTCCAAAGGCTTTGTGCGCGGGCGGCTGTAGAGCTTGCCCCGAGGTCAAGCGCGAAGCGTGAGGTTTGAGCAACAGGGATGCTGCCGACTTTTATGTCGTCTACAACGTCTTCAATGCTTGCTACTTTGGTCTTTGGAAAGCTGCTAATTCCTTCAGCTGCTGTCGTTTTGTTTTTAGCCAACGGTTTTGTGAGCAAAACGTCAGTGCCATTTGCAACCCGCTTGGTATCAACAGAACGAGGGACCAACGTACTAGATTGTTCCGGTGACTGATCGCCTTTTGGGCTTGCTGGTATAATCACAGGAGCGGATGCTGTTTGCGTTGATGTGAGATTGAGACTTGAAACTTTTGTTTTCAGGGTTTTGTTTTCATCGCGAAGTTTACTGATAGACAAATCAAGCTCTGCAATGCGTTGATTTAACGTTGCTTGCTCACTACGCAAACGATTGATGACACGTGTGACATCATTGATCCGCCTGTCGTTACGTGTCGCCAATTGTGTGTTCTGGCGTCGTTCAGTTAAGCTTTCTGGGCGGGCCGTTCGTGGTACGCCTGCCGTTGTAACCCGATCAACCCCGAATGACTGATCTGCTACTTCCACTCTTGGTTTCGCTGTGTAAAACGAAATTGCCGCAAGTCCCAGCGCGCCGGTTGTTGCCAATGTCCAAAATGCGAACAGAGCAAAGGTTGAAAATGCACTGGTGCGCTCGTTGTCAAGCTTTCGTTTTTCAACTTGTACGACTTTATGCGTGATTGATTTGATCGTCATTAAGCTGCCCGCAAATTTGTTAAAGTTCTTATGCTAGGCATGATTATAGGAGATTCGTTGATTCTCGGCGAACAGAGATTTTGGGAGTGGATAATGTCTGGTACTTTCTTGGCGATCATTTTGGCTGCGGGCGAGGGAACCCGTATGCGATCGAGCTTGCCAAAGGTTCTACACAAGGTTGGTGGCCTTGCTATGGTGGGGCACGTGATACATGCAGTCAGAGATGCTGGTTGTCAAAAAATGGCGCTTGTTGTTGGCAATGGCGCTGAAAAAGTATCAGCGGAAGCGGAAGCCCTTGGCGTGCCAATGGACACCTTCATCCAAACTGAACGGCTGGGAACAGCACATGCCGTGTTGGCCGCTAAAGACGCAATTGCCAATGGGCAAATGGATGTGATCATTGGGTATGGCGATACGCCGCTCGTCACGTCACAGCTTTTCCAATCAATTTCTGATTGTCTGAGTACAGGTGCTGATGTTGCTGTTCTTGGTTTTGAGACAGATCAACCCACTGGATACGGTCGTCTTTTGATGCAGGGCGATCAGCTTATGGCTATCCGTGAGGAAAAAGATGCCAGCGATGAGGAGCGTCAAGTGACGTTCTGCAATAGCGGCATTATGGGCCTTAAAGGCCAACATGCGCTTTCGCTTCTGGAAGCTATTGGCAATGATAATTTAAAGGGCGAATACTATCTCACAGATGCTGTAGAGATTGCCCGTGAACGTGGTCTTGATGTCCGGGCTGTTAGCGGTGCGGAAGAAGACACGCTTGGCGTGAACAACCGCGCTGAATTGAGCGAAGCAGAAACAATCTATCAATCTCGCCGTCGCCTTCAGTTCATGCTGGATGGCGTGACCCTTCGCGCACCTGACACGGTGCATTTCTCATTTGATACCGAAATTGGTCGCGACACGATTATTGAGCCCAACTGCTTTTTCGCACCCGGTGTTAAAATTGCTGATGGTGTGATGATCAAGGCCAATTCGTATTTTGAAGGTGATCTGAAAAAAGGGCAGTATGTAGAAATATCAACAGGTGCCGAAATTGGCCCCTATGCTCGATTGCGTCCAGGGGCAGATATTGGCGAAGACGTTAAGGTTGGCAATTTTTGCGAAGTTAAAAACACGAAAGTTGCTAAGGGCGCCAAGATCAACCACCTCACTTACATTGGCGACAGTGAATTAGGCGAGGGATGTAATATCGGCGCTGGCACGATCACCTGTAACTATGATGGATTTTCTAAGTTCAAAACCATTATTGGGGCAGGCGCATTTGTTGGTTCAAACTCTGCGCTCGTTGCACCTGTTACGATTGCAGCTGGCGCCTATATCGGGTCTGGCAGTGTTGTAACGAAGAATGTTCCCGAAAACGCCTTAGCTCTCGCGCGTGGGCGTCAGGTGGAGTTTAAAGGCTGGGCTGAAATGTTCCGTAGGAAAAACGTTAAGTGATTGAGCGAATTGTGAACACTTATTTCACAGAATGGTTGTAATGATTTTCACAAAGCTTGATTTTTATTGGCGCTAAGAAGGCGCTACAGGGTGATAATCAAATTCAAGAGGGCTTACGGATATGTGCGGTATTGTAGGGATTTTGGGGACGAAACCAGTTGCGCCATTGTTGGTTGATGCGCTGAAACGGTTGGAATATCGTGGGTACGATTCAGCTGGTGTGGCGACGTTAGAAGGCAATGCACTGGTGCGGTGTCGTGCTGAGGGTAAACTCATCAATTTGGAGGCTGCTCTTGAAGGGCAATCGCTTTCAGGGCTAAGCGGCATTGGTCATACACGATGGGCGACCCATGGTGGTCCAAGCGTTGCAAATGCTCATCCACACAGAAGCAAACGGGTTGCTGTTGTTCATAACGGCATCATTGAGAACTTCCGCGAACTTCGTCGTGATTTAAAGGCCAAAGGCTATCAATTCGAGTCTGAGACAGACACGGAAACTGTTGCTCACTTGATTGATTCTTATTTGGAAGCAGGCGAAACACCAGTAAATGCTGTGCGCTTATCGTTGAAACAATTTACAGGGGCGTTTGCGCTGGCTGTGTTGTTTGAAGGTGAAGACGACCTAATGGTTTGCGCCCGTCTTGGCAGCCCACTTGCCATTGGTCATGGTGAGGGCGAGAACTTTATTGGTTCCGACGCCATTGCATTATCGCCGTTCACAAACTCGATTACATACCTTCAAGACGGCGATTGGGCGATTGTTACACGTAATTCAATCGATATCTTTGATGCCAATGACACCCCCGTTGAACGCGCTAAACAAACGTCAACTGCTGTTGCTCGTATGGCGGAAAAAGGTAATCACCGTCACTTCATGCAAAAAGAGATTTATGAGCAAGGCGATGTGATTGCACATACCTTTGGCCACTATCTCGATCTTGAAGCGGCAAAAGTTCGCATCAACCAAGAAATGCCAATTGATTTCAATAAAATTGGCCGTATCTACATTACGGCTTGCGGCACGGCATACTATGCCGGTGTTGTTGCAAAATATTGGTTTGAAAAAATTGCACGCATCCCTGTTGATATGGATGTTGCGTCTGAGTTTCGTTACCGCGAAATGCCGTTAGATAAAGATGGCATGGCGCTGTTTATTTCTCAGTCTGGCGAAACGGCAGATACGTTGGCATCTCTGCGCTATTGTAAAGAGCAGGGCTTACCAATTGCATCTGTTGTGAATGTTCAAGAATCGACCATTGCTCGCGAAAGCAATGTTGTGTTTCCAACACTTGCAGGCCCAGAAATTGGCGTTGCATCGACAAAAGCGTTTACGTGTCAGCTCGCGACTTTGCTTTCATTGGTTGTTGCTGCTGCGGTTGAACGTGGCATGTTAGACAATGAGCAAGAACGTGACCTTATCAACATCTTGAACGATGTGCCTTCTTATATCGAACAGGCGCTTCAGCTTGAGAAAAAGATCGACCGTATTTCGAAAGACCTTTCTAAAGCAAAAGACGTTTTATATCTTGGTCGCGGCACCAGCTTCGCCCTTGCTATGGAAGGCGCTTTGAAGCTTAAGGAAATTTCTTACATTCACGCAGAAGGCTATGCCGCTGGTGAATTGAAGCACGGTCCAATCGCATTGATCGATGAGAATATGCCCGTTGTGGTGATCGCGCCTTATGATGAAATTTTTGAAAAAACTGTATCCAACATGCAAGAAGTTGCAGCACGTGGCGGCAAGATCATTTTGATCACGGATAAACAGGGTGCAGAAGAAGCTGCGATTGATGCTGTTGAAACGATTGTTATGCCAAATACGCCATCAGTGATTGCCCCTCTTGTTTATTCAATCCCTATCCAGCTGTTGGCCTATCATACAGCTGTATTTATGGGCACAGACGTTGATCAGCCGCGCAATCTGGCAAAATCGGTAACAGTGGAATAGCCATCGCTCACGAATTGTTTTCGACAATTCGCTGAATAGACTTGGCATCTGAGTCAAAATGACTATCTAATGGAATAACGGGGTAGGATGGTTATCCTGTTTTTCATTGGATGAT
>JBDVXS010000045.1:0-12258 GCA_039964305.1 Hyphomicrobiales bacterium | reverse complement strand
GTGAAGACTACCGCCATGGGGCGAATAGATTGTCACCAATTTAGGCTTACCTGAACGTTTGCGCTCATGGTTAATGAAGCTTGCAGCAAGTCGTCCATAAACACCGCCCTTAGCGCCATGACAATGAAGCACATCAACATTGATCGATTTCAACAAGGCATGAACTGTTTTTGTGACGGTAATATCATTCAGCGAAACTTTACGACCCATAGGGATCTGTATTGCGCCCAACGTCATAAACGGCTTCAGCTCTTCGAGATTTGCTTCCTCAAACGCACCAACGGTTGATGAGTCATAAATCAAACCAACATGATGCCCTTGGTTTGACTGATGTTTCACCAAATCTGCAATATGCTTGAAAATGCCACCAACAATTGAACGCACGCAATGAATGATGACGAGGGGGCGATCTAACTCTGGAAGCGAGCCAGGAGATTGGTTCGGTTGGAACATAACTGGAAACCTGTTTAATTCTGGAGGACTACCATAAGTGAAAGGGGTTAATACTCCATGGTAAACCATTACTTTATTTAAAATATTTTTCTTATGGTAAACAAAGGGTTGAAAGCATTTATTCCTCTCTTTGGCCCTCTATTTATCCGTTCTGAAACCATTCATTCACCATATAACTCGATAGAATGGCTAAACCTTCGTTTATTCGGCCCCTCCCTGTCCGTGGTTAGGATTTGTTAGCTGTTCAATGTTGATCTCATCGCCAATGGGAAACGCGTTTAAGTTTTAAGAGGTGGTTATGGCTGGCCCGATTTGGCAACTCATCGATTCCAGTGCGATTGGCGGCATTGAGCGACATATTGAAATGTTGGCGCGTGGCCTTCGTCGCCTCGACATCGATTGCGAGGTAATTCTTTTCGCAAGCTACGGACATAATCCGTGGTTTGATCAGCTTAAAGCCGCGAAGATTCCATATCGCGTTTTAAAGGGCACTATCGGCGACCTTTTGAGAAACCTCAAAATGTCTAACCCTTCCCTCGTTCATACACACGGCTACAAAGCGGGCATTTTAGGGCGCGCGACTTGTCGATTAACAAAAACGCCCGTGGTTTCAACCTTCCACTCAGGCGAACGCGGTGAATTCCCCGTTTCAGTGTATCAAACACTTGATGAAATGAGTTCATTCCTCGCGCCAGCAATTGCTGTAAGCGAACCCATCCGTGAGCGCCTTCCTAAATCAACTGAGCTGGTTCACAACTTTATCGATATGCCAGAAAAGGCTACCGACCCTAACCGCTCCCGCCTTCGGGCAGGCTTCGTCGGTCGGTTTAGCCATGAAAAAGCACCAGACAATTTCTGCGCACTATCAGAAATGCTACGTTTTGCACCAGCTTTCGAGAATGTTGAGTGGCACGCCTATGGTGATGGCCCGATGTTTGACGAAATTACCCAAAGAGCAGAAGAACAAATCCATCTGCATGGCCTTAAAATCGACATGAGCAATGTGTGGCCAACGCTTGACCTTTTGGTTTTACCGTCGCGCGCAGAAGGATTACCCCTTGCGGTACTAGAAGCCATGTCGCATGGCATTCCTGTTGTTGCACCAAAACTTGGCGCGTTGCCAGATGTTATCGAGCATGGTGTTAATGGTTGGCTTTTTGAACCAAACCAACTGGATGAGGCGGCTGACTATATGATGGAATGGGCAGAGATGACGGCTGAAAAACGCCACGTCATGTTTGATGCTTGCCGCGCTCATATTGCAGAGAAATTTTCCGTACAAGCGCGCCTGAAAACCATGATCGATATTTATCATCGTTCAGGCTTTAAAGAAGCAGCCTAAGCAAACTCAAAATATTGGATCAACGATCTATGCGCTTTTCTCAAGCGCAATGATCGTCCAATCGTCGCCCGGTTCTGGCCCGATAACGGCTCTAACCTTTGCAAGCAGATCGTCCATGCCGTTTTCCAACGGACTAGGCAAGCTATCGACCAAGGCTTGTGACATCCATTCTGGTAGCTCTTCACCAGCTGAGAGGCCTTTTGGATCAAGCCCATCGGTGAATGACACCAATCTCTCACCCTCATTCAATGAAAACTGGTGACAATCGTAATCCACATTCGGCGCAAACCCTAAGAGTGGGCCAGTCACATCAATCTGCTCAACACCATCTTTGCTAACCACAACAGGGTTTGGGTGACCAGCAGAGGAAACTTCGATCTCACCATTTTCTTTGAGGTCTATCACCAACATAGTCGAGATCAGTTGACCCAAAGTCAAATCTGCAAACAGTGCATTGGACAGTTCACGCAAAAACAAATTCGGCGCAACATCGCGCAATTGCGAATGGATGGCCCGCGCGATAGCTGCAAGGGCAATCGCCGCCGAATGAGCACCTAAACCGTGCCCCATAACATCCATCAAAACCACACGATCACGATCATTGCTCGTTAAATGCAACATCGCATCACCACTACCTAAGTCTGCAACATTGGTGTGATGACCAAGAGTAAAACCCCCTACTTTTTCAGGAATTTTCAAGGTCAAAAGCTTAGCCGCTGCGGCACCAAAGTGACGGAAATGCGACGTACGTCGGCGCTCTGAACGGCGCAAAGCCAAACGAATATGGCCTTCAAGATCTTGTTTTGAAACAGGTTTTTGCAACGCCGCTTCAACGCCAATTTCCAGCATTTCTTCTTTTAGCGTAACGTTATTATCGCCCGTAATCATAATGACGGGTACAGGCAAACGATGAGGATCTATCTCCATCGTTTCTGCCAAAATGCGCCCTGTACCATCAGTCAGATGATAATCTGCAACAACAATATCAACTGTGGTGTGTTCAAGGGTCGCCAATGCTTCTTCGATAGTATCAACAATGATGGTGCGATAGGTCGGGTAAAGACCCAACGCATACATCTCCGCTAGAACTTGTTCATCTTCAACAATCAACACCGTCGGTTGTCGCTTCGATAAGCGACGCCATGCGATAAAGTGGTTTGGCGGCCCCGGCTGATAGACAATATCATCGGCAAAATCACGAACCAGTTCGATCCCTCGACCAGAAGCGACCAGAGCGGTATTCAGCCCTTTTACTTCCTGTAATTCAGGGGCGAAAATACCGAACTTGTCATCAAAATTATCAAAAGGCGATCCATTATCGATAATTTCAATACCGATCTCAGCACCACGAATGCGAACCCGAAATTCTAGCTCGGTTGGCTTAACGTTCGCGTGCTCAATCGTGTTTACAGCAATCTCTGAGACAATAAGTTGGAGATCGCCAACCAGCTCATCAGACATTCTAATTTCATTAAGAGCACGGCGCATAGAGCGCCGCACCAATGATATGTCTTTTAGAGATGCAGAACATTTTTCGCTAAATAATTGCATTGTTTTATATAGCCGTGCTTTGGCTTAGGCAGCCTTTTTAATACCAAGCGTGTTTTGAACGCCACAAGCAACAGAGTAACCTGCAGCCCAAACAGAGCGCTTGCTAGGGTTCTTAGAAATCGCCTCAAAATAGTGTCTGAGACTGTCCCACCCACGTCCACGTTCATAATCATATTCCGCCCGTGCAACAGCCAAATTTGCTTCTGCAAGACGAACCGCTTTGATCATTTCTGGCTCGGTTCGACCTCTATAACGATCAATAATGAAATCAATTGCATCGATCCGATTTTGACGGTTTTGAGTAATTGAACCAGGGCGCATTAGATAGTGCATGCCGATTTCTGGTGAAATACCAACCTCACCCATACCCGCAAGCTTCATCCACATGTCCCAATCCGTTGCAGATTGCAAATCCGTCGCAAAACCGTTTGCATTTTGCAAAGATTCGCGTTTTGCAACCACTGTTGCAGTCCCAACAATGTTATGTTGCAACAAAACAGCTTCAGGATGGTCGACCGCTTCATAGCCAGTTTGGCCAGACTTCAAGAAATGTCGGCCCCAATAATCAAAGGATGAACCTGACAGTGGCTCACCGGGGCGAAAATGCAGGTAGTCAGTGAAAGACAAGCTAGCATTTGGATGGGCGTCATGAAACGCTAATTGGCGAGCAAGCTTACCCTCTGCCCAAAGATCGTCAGCATCCAAAAACGCGATTAAATCAGAGTTTGCTTGTTCAATAGCATGGTTGCGCGCACGGCCCGGACCAATGCCATCTGTTTGTAATACAACGAAATTTTTGTCGTTCTTCTGGCATTCCACCAAATATTCGTGCGAACCATCGGTTGATCCATCATCAACAATAATGATCTCAACATCATCAAGTTTTTGAAGATAAATCGTTGGAATAGACTGCTTCAAATAATCAAGGCAGTCGCGTGTTGGAATTACTACGCTACAAATCGGCTTTGTCATCTCTGTTCCCCTAACCCACCGGACAAAACAGCACTTTTTTTGGCTGTTTCGAAATTGTTGGCATCAACTTTGCTGTACCCACGTGAGCACGGGCCCGTTGATTGGGACCACCATGATGGAAATGGACTAACATCAAATGAAGACAATCGGATATATTTTGGGCCAATTCCCAGTTTTGTCGCAGACTTTTGTCGGCAATGAGCTGAGAGCCATGCAAGAGCGTGGGCACAAGATCGTACCAATCGTTCTAAAACGTGCTATTGGGCCGGCCCATCCGCAAGACCTTTTGACAGCCGTCAACGCAACGTTTTTGGAAAACGTCCCAAAGCAACGTGCCATTGATGAGCTTAAGCGTCCGGGCATTGGCGCGGTCCGTTCCATGGCATATGTGGTGAACCAGCAAACGTTGCCCCGTTATTCTCTATTGGGCAACGCGCTCAAAATTGCTGCAATCGCGCGTCAACATGGCTGTGATCATCTTCATGCTCATTTCGCAGGCGGTGCAGCAAGCCATGCAATTGTTGCAGCCAGATGGATTGGGGCAACAGTCTCCTTCACGGGTCACGGAACAGACGTTAATCGCGACCGCGAAGATTTAGACCTTAAGCTTCAAAAAGCGGACCTCGCGATTGGCGTATGCCACGACATGGTTGAAGAATTCGCCATGAGCGGCCCAGCGTCGCAACTAGCAATGGTTGCCTGCGGAACCGACCCTGAAAGATTCCGCCCAGCAGAAACCCTTAAAACCAACGGTAGATTGCTTTACGTTGGACGACTATCACCTTCAAAAGGCATCGATGACCTTATTGAGGCAGCTTATCGTCTTGGGGATCACTGTGCTGACATTGACATTGCTGGAGACGGGCCCCTTGCCTATGCGCTTAAGAAGCGCGCAAAAGATTATGGGCTACTAGACACAAAAATCCGTTTTCTTGGTGCAAAATCCCCTGATTGGATCGCACGTGAAGCGCCTTTTTATCAGGGCGCTGTTTTTCCATTCAAGCAGGCAGCTGATGGCCAAAAAGACACAGGCCCCGTCGTTGTAAAAGAAGCAATGGCAATGGGCCTACCGGTTCTGTCGACACGCTTTATGGGAATTAAAGACACGATAACCGACAACACTGGGTTTCTTGTTGAACCGAGCAACATCCGCCAACTCGCAGAAGCGATGAAGCAATTGTCTATTCTCAATGAAATTGACCGTTTTGAGCTTGGAAAACGAGCCCGCAACCGTATCCAAAGATATTTTACGATTGAGGCTCAAGCCAGAACACTTTCCGGCCTGATTGAAACACTTGGCACAATTCATGCTGGGGAAATTGAAATACCCAAGAAAGCTCATGGAAATGCGTAGACTACTCAATAAATTGCCAGCTGGCTGGCCTTACGTTGCAAGTATTGTTGTAACCAAGGGCTTCAGCATCATATCTATTCCTTTACTCGCGAATTTCATCGCACCTTCCGAGTTTAGTCGATTGGATGTGGCTGCAAGCTTTATTGAATTCTTAGGTCTCGTTTTTGCAATGGGCCTCGCCGACACATTGATCCGCTTCACCTCGCTTGAAAAGGACAAAGGGCAACGCAACACCATCGCGTCAGAAATCATCGGCACAGCCCTCCTCCTTGCACTGGCTCTTGGCATAACTGTGCAGCTTTTGGTGCCAGCCTTTTTGAATTCACTGCCTATTGTCTTTGAAGAAGGTGCAATTCGTGCTGGCTTCTTTGCTGCGACCCTTTCTGGTTTGATCGCATTGCCGCTCGCATGGGTTCGCCTCAAAGATCAGCCATTGATGTTTTTACTCTACACAGGAACACGCGGCGTTCTTCAGGCTGTAACAACAATTAGCGTTGCTTGGGCAGGATACGGGATTGAGGCAATCCTTTACACAAATGCTGCTGTCGACATCATCATTTCGACAGTCATCTTGACGATTATGATCAAAGAGACAGGCGTCACCTTTAAAATTGCAGCCTTTAAGCGCACATGCGTTTATGGACTACCGCTTCTCGGCGGCGCTTTGGCGATGTTTGTGCTTGGCGCTTTAGACCGTTGGTTCCTTGTTGGCCACGTCCCAGCCCATGACCTTGCTCACTACGCAGTAGCAACAAAACTTGCCTTGGCAGCACCACTTTTGATGCAACCGTTTATTTTGTGGTGGAACCCACAAAGATTTAGAGTTTTGGAAGAGCCAAATGGTCTCCTGCGCTCTGCAGAAACCATTGGCATGGGCTTTACTGTGCTTTTGGTCAGCGCAACAATCATCAGCTTGATTGGCCCTTTGTTCATCCATTGGACAATGCCGCCTGAATATATGCAAGCGACACTGTATCTTCCATGGTTGATTGGCATTGCCGTTCTGCATGAAAGCAACACGCTTTTAAACGTTGGCGTTTATCGCAAAAAGCACGCTTTCTTGGTTTTGCTGATTAATGGATCATGCGCTGCTGTCGCGCTCTTCGGTTACTGGTGGTTCGTTCCAGACTTTGGCATTGTCGGCGCGATTGCGGCAACCATTGCAGCACAAGCTTTGCGTCTGGTTTTATTCGTTACCATTGGGCATCATTCAGCGCCAATTCCATATCCGTTTTTGCGCACTGGCATTTTGGCGATCATGACAACAACCTTCATTTGGTTCTCTCCAAGTGTCCTGTCGAGCGTCGCAGTTATTAGTTGGGCTGTCACTGGCGTCCTCATATTGGCAATCACCGCAGCGATGCTCGGCCTGATCCGTGTGAACTTACCACGCCCAGGTTATTCGCCAAAAAATTTGGATAAGGCAGATAAACTAGCAAGGGAAGCTGCAGAATGAGCACCCTTTACGACCAGATCCCATTCGGTAGTAAACTTGCAGAACCGCGTGATTTAAACACGCGGAAAAATCGCCATATGTTTTTGGCCATAATCTGTACTTTGCTCGCTGCGATTGTTTGGTTCATTCCGCTTCCTGTACCCGCATTCGTCAAACCGTTCTTGACTGTCGTCATTGCATTTTTGCCATTTGCCGGCATCTTCATTTTCCGGTTTGCCTTTTTCACCTGTCTTTTATTCGTGGGCTTCGCTTTCTTCCGCTTCCATGAAGTCTACCCACCACTACGACCTTTACGCGTCCCACTTTTGCTATCACTCGCTGTGCTTGGCGTGCTTTGCTACAACCTCTTCCTAAGCCGCAAAATCAAAGTTTATTGGGAAAATGAGTTCACACCATTCGCGCTCTTTGCAGGCTGGTCGCTTATTGGCATGTTCTTCGCCACAAACTTTGGTGCGTCGAAACAGTTCTTCCTCGACACCTATATCAAAATCATCATCATGACGTTTGCGATTGCGTGGAGTGTTCGCCAGCCAAAACAATTCATGGCCGCGATTAAGTTCTTTGTAATCGCCGGCATCATTGTTGGTGTTGTTGCAATCTACAACAAGCTGATGGGCATCGGTCTGGTGGAAGGAACGCGTGTTACCATCGCGCGTCACCTAAAATCACCGCTCGGCGATCCAAATGACTTGTCATTGCGCCTTTTGTTCCCGCTATCCTTCGCCCTTTCTCTTATCATGGTGCCAAAGTCCTATGTCATGAAATTCTTTGGCGGCTTTGCCTCTCTCACAATGATTTGGGCAATTGTTGCAACACAAAGCCGTGGTGGATTGCTTGGTCTTTTGACCGTTCTGGGCGTCATTGGCGAGCGTTACATCAAATCCAAAGTTGTGCTTGGCGGCGTTGGCGGCATCGCGGCCATCGGTCTTTTCGCAATGATGGGCATTAATGATCGTAAATCTGGTGGTGCAGCTGAAGAAGGCGTTGATGCCTCTGCGCAGGCTCGACTTGATACATGGGATACAGCTTGGAACATGGCTGTCCAAAACCCAATCTTCGGTGTTGGTTGGCAGAACTTTTATTCTAACTATTTCGTCTATCTTCGCGTTGCAGGTGACGGCAAACCTCACGTGGTGCACTCCACATGGTTTGGCGCTCTGTCAGAAAATGGTTTCATCGCCTTTTTCTTCCTCCTCGTCATGATTGGCTTAATGACTTGGCGTTTGCTGAAAATGTACAAGCTCTACACCTATCGCCGTGCTGATGAGAGTATTCGCGCAACGACGCTCGCCGTTCTTGCGGGTCTTGCAGGCTTCTGTATTTCAGGAACATTTTTGACACAGGCACACACATGGTCGCTCTACCTCTTGCTGGCGCTATGTGCAGCACTGTCAAAATACAGCCGCACCTTCACTAAAGAAACACAAGCCAAAGCAGATGATGGTTATTACGACAGGCCGCCGCCAGCAGTGGTGAGCGTCAGTTCGCAATCAGCAAATTTATGGGAAAAATCGAACCAACACCTAAATCGAGTTCGATGGGATCCAGACTTAGATATCGGCTCGAAAGCTAGGAGACAGAAATGAGTGTAGCTCTCTCATTCAGACAATGGGTAAAAGCTGGCGACACGCCACTTGCCAAACTAATTTACAAAGTTGGTTGGGGTGTGCGCCGTGCGTCTGTGCCCGTTATTCCTGCGATCCATAAACCGCTTTATATGCTTCATTGCGCCATTCGCGACGGCATCAATACCTTCGTCATGGCGACATGGTTCAAGCCGTTATTTTTGTCTCAAATGACAACACCGGCAAAAGAGCTGCACCTGTTTGGCAAAGGCATGCCTTATATGGCTGGCCCGCTTAAGCTCAGCATGGGTGAGCGCTGTCGCCTCTCCACACAATGCTCGCTGCTTGCGCGTGTTAATGGCAATACGCAGCCAGAACTTATCATTGGCAACAATGTCGGCATCGGCTGGCAAACGCATATTGCGGTCGGCAGCAAAATCGTTCTTGAAGATGACGTTCGCATGGGTGGACGCAATCTTTTGTCCGGCTTCCCTGGTCATCCGCTTGATCCTGTTGCTCGCGCACGCGGTGATGCAGATACGGACGATCAGGTCGGTGACATCATCATTGAAGAAGGCGCATGGCTTGGCATGGGTGTTGCAGTTACAGCAGGTGTCACCATTGGCCGTGGCACAGTGGTTGCAACAAACTCAGTGGTCACCAAAGACCTGCCAGCAAACGTATTAGCAGGCGGTGTTCCTGCACGGGTCATTCGCCCACTATTTCCAGATGAATCTAAAGCCGAATTAACCGGCGATAAGGAAGCAAAACAATGATGCATGATATGGTCGTTTTCGGTGAAGATTGGGGTCGCCACCCAAGTTCAACACAACACCTTGTGCGTCGTCTCTCAGGAGACCGCAGCGTGCTCTGGGTCAATTCAATTGGCATGCGCCGTCCGCGTTTCAACCGCACAGACATGCACCGCCTATTTGAAAAGGCCAATTCTATTTTCAATAAGCGCGGCCAAAATCCTGTTCTTGAAAATCGCAATATTGTGCCAGACAATATGCGGGTCTTGTCGCCTGTTGCGATTCCGTGGCCTGGAAATCCGGCTGCCTCTGCCTTTAACCGCCTTGCGCTTGGCCGTCAGATTCGCCGCGAGATGGAAGTTGAAAACATCAAGAAGCCATTGCTTTGGTGCTCACTTCCAACAGCGGAAGTTGCATGCGACACATTAGATGAGCGCAGCGTGATTTATTATTGCGGCGACGATTTCGGCGCTTGGCAGGGTGTTGATCATAAGCCTGTTTTGGAAGCTGAAAAACGCCTTGTAGAACGCGCTGATCTTGTGATCGCGTCTTCTGACCATTTGCTTGAAAAGTTCCCGCGCGAAAAAACAATCTTGATTGAACATGGTGTTGACCACGGCGTTTTTGGAACTCCAGCTCCGCGCCCGAGTGATCTACCAGATGACAAACCTGTTGCAGGCTTCTTCGGCACAATTGGCGACCGCATCCATGTTGATGCAATTGCAGATGCTGCTGAGCAAATGCCTCATTGGTATTTTGCAATGATCGGCCCCGTACAAACAGATTGTTCGCGCCTAGAGGCTTGTTCAAATGTCATCTTCTTTGGCGAACGCGATCACAGTGCTCTTGCAGGCTATGTTCAAAACTGGGACGTGTCTTTGCTACCCTTCCGTCAAGGCCCAGACATGGATGCCAGCAATCCGTTGAAACTGCGTGAGTATTTTGCAGCAGGCACACCAATTGCCTCAACCCGTTTCAAAGCATTGAAGCGTTACGAACAATTGGTTCGTGTTGCAGAAGAAGAAGCTGATTTTCCAAAAGCAATCGAAAAAGCGCTTCACGACAAAAAGCATAATCATCTGCGCCGCGAATTTGTCGCGGGTGAAAGCTGGGATGCGCAAGCTGCTAAAATTGAGAGTGTCATCGCTACACTATGATAAAACATGCATCATCAATCATAGCCGCCACTCTTGTGGGACTTTCCACGACAACTGTGTTTGCAGGAGAGGTGTTCCATAAATTTAGAAATGGCAGCCTTCCCATTCGCGCAGGCGCCATTTTGCAAACGGAAGCCTCGCGTCAAGGCGTGATTGTGATCCGTGGCACTGTGTCTGGTGATGAAAACGTCAAACTTGCGTTGCGTATTGATGATGCAAAATCTCGGGGTTATGCAAGCCGTTACAATATGGGCCGCATACTCCCACCGGGACCATTTTCTCTAAGGCTTCCACTTTCAGGTCTAAAGACAGAGCGCAAACGTGCCATTGATGTTGAAAGCATCCACAACATCACTCTATTTGAAGCGACTGGTACGGGCCGCGCGATCATTGATCACTACGCCATCGAAGAAGCGATTACCTTGCCAGATAATGCCCTTGGTTACAGCTTTGGCAAAAGCGACAGTCCTGTTTTTGAAGGCTTCAAAAGAGTATCAGCCTCAAATTCCATGTTTGGTGGGAAAAACCTTCGGGATATTTATCGTCCAGGTGCTGACCCACTCCTTTCAAGTGGCATTAATGGCATCGAACGCATCACCCTGCCCGCGCCAAGTGGAAAACAGCGTTTAACGCTTTGGACGGAAGAGACAAGTGCGTGGCAAGAGCTTCGTGGTTTCGTCAACCGCCGCATCAAGGTCAATGGCAAAATTGTTCGTCACGAGACATATAATCCACGCCAATGGAATGAAGCCGTTTATTTATCTGGTAGAGATCGCGAAGTCGGAAAAGACAACGATATCTGGGACATGTACGGCAAACATCGCGGCGGACGCATAAGTTTCGACGTGGATGTTGGAGAAGGCAATAAGATTGACATCGAAATTGCAGGTGCAGGCGCCACTGCGCTTTATGTGTCTGCGGCCTTAATTGAAAAACCAAATTCAAAAGCACTTACAGCCATCGAACAGCGTCGCAAAAAATGGTTCAACGACAAGTGGAAAGTTGACCCAACGATTGGCGAGTTACAAGCAAGCGATCGCACTGTTAATTTAAACAAGATTGTCCGGTTCAAGCCACTTGATCTCACGATGACCAATGAAACAGGCACCAGTCTTTCTTTGTCGGTGAAGAGCGAGCAAGAAGCCGCAGCGCCAACGTTCAAGATCACTTGGGAAAATGACAATCTTAAAGACATGATTGAGCCGATGTTTTGGGCGGGTCAACGTCGATTAGAGCGGGTCAGAACAGGTGGCAACCTTTTCACGCCGCGTTCTACTCAATTGAGATCAGACATTAAGACCTTTCCACTTTATGCAAATACGCCTCGGCGTTATTCGGTTTGGTTACAGCCAACCGATATGATTCCAGCAGGCACCCATAAAGGTGTTTTAACGATCAAATCAGGCACGCGCGTTCAAGAGCTTCCTCTTTCCATGATCGTGCCGCCAATTACACTGCCAAAAATTGCGTCTGACGCTGGTTTTTACATGCTTCACGCGCCACATTTGAGCTGGCACCATGATTTAGCAGAAGACAAAGCCCAACAAAATGCTTGTGACCTTTCCTTCCTTTCAAAGCTTGGAATCAGAGGAAACGCGCCCGCATTGCATGTTCCTCACGTAAAAGGTGAAGTCCCTTTTGTTCGCGATACGCAAC
>JBDVXS010000044.1:0-9129 GCA_039964305.1 Hyphomicrobiales bacterium | reverse complement strand
GAGAGAAAATAGAAACGTAAATACGGTTAAGGGTGGGAGGACTTTAAGGTATGTTGGCTGAAAATGCTTCTGCGCCCGTATCAAGAGGGTTGGTGTTACCGCGCTGGTTAACATCAGAGCATCCATTGCCTTGGCTGTTTCCATCCGTTGCTATCCTGATTGTTTTTGGCCTCTATCCAGTCGTCTATTCATTATGGCTAACCTTTATAAAAAGAAATCCGGCAACTCGTTTAGAAAAATTTGACCCGTCATGGAATTGGTCGAAGCTAGTCGCTGACGAGAGAGTTTGGGATGCTGTGCAAGTCACTTTGACTTACACGTTTGCGGCCCTCGCCTTGCAGCTTGTTCTCGGGATGCTGATTGCTCTTTTGTTAGATTGTGATCGCAAAGGCTTCGGCGTTCTAAGGGCGCTGATGACGCTGCCTTTAGTCGTTCCGCCTGCTGTGACAGGAATGATGTTCCTATTGATGTATGACGGCTCCTTCGGTGTTGTCAGCCATACGTTGTACGATCTCGGCATTATATCAAAAGATGCGCCTTTATTGGCGAACCATTCAACGGCTCTTTTCTCGGTCATACTCGTTGATGTCTGGCAATGGACCCCTTTTATGGTGCTTATAATGCTTGCTGGTTTAAGAGCGCTTCCAAAAGATCCATTTGAAGCCGCCGCCATTGATGGTGCGAGCGATTTTCAAGCTTTTTTCAAACTCACTTTACCTATGATGTCAAAAATCATTGCTTTGGCAGTCCTTATTCGCGGCGTCGATTTGTTCAGAGTGTTTGATTACGTAAAAGTCATGACAGACAGCGGCCCTGGCACCGCGACAGAAACACTAACGGCCTACGCTGGCACAATATATTTCAAGAGCGCGAACTTCCCTTACGCTTCAACGATCGCGATCTTCACGTTGCTGGTTGTTCTGATTGTCGCCAACATCTTCATTAAAACATTCAAGGTGCGCTTCTGATGGAACAATCTCGTACAATTGTTATTGCTCGTTACGCCGCCGCTATTTTCATCATTGCGATATTTGTCTTTCCTATCTTTTGGTTTGCCTTGACATCTATCAAGCCGATCTCCGCTGTTTTCGATAAAGACGGGGTTATTTGGTTTGATTTTGCACCTACTTTTGAAAATTATCGGGTTACGCTGTTGGGCGAATCTTCCATCGACGTTAATCAAAACACCCGATCAGACTTTGGAACAAGTGGCGGTGATTCTTATGATGGTCGAAAGTCAATTCTCTCATCAATAATTGTTGCAGGAGGTTCAACGTTCCTCTCAACCATCGTGGGTTTATTTGCAGCTTATGGCTTGTCTCGCATGAGTTTTAGAGGCTCGCAAGGTGTGCTGAATTGGATTTTATCTCAACGCTTTTTGCCGCCCATTGCCATAATAGTGCCACTGGTTTTCATCTTCCATGACATGGGATTGAGGGATACGCATCTTGGCCTCATTATCGCCCACACCCTTATCAATATTCCGATTGCCGTGCTGCTTTTGAAGTCCTTTATTGATGATATTCCAAAGGACATTGACCAAGCAGCCATGATTGACGGCGCCACGAGTTGGCAGGTCTTCTGGAAAATTATTTTACCCATGTCCAAAGGCGGTTTGGCCGCAACAGCCGTGTTGTGTTTCATCTTCTCTTGGACTGAATTTCTTTTGTCATTGTTCCTGACAAATTCTATCCGCACCGTACCCGTCAAGATTACAACTTTTGTCACATCGACGGGCTCAGAATGGGGATACATTTCCGCATTGGGAACGTCGGCAATAGTGCCTGGATTTATTTTTATTCTACTTGTCCAAAGCCATTTGGTTAGAGGACTTACTATGGGAGCCATCAAAGATTGATGCACCAAACGCCCTCGGGGGGAGGGCCTCACCGCTGCTCAAAAACAGGGAGGAAACCTAATGAGCTTCAAATCACACGACCAACAAAACTTTATCATAAAAAGTGCGAACGATTTTACCAATAAGCGTATTTCCAAACGGACATTCTTGAGGAATATGGGCTTGGCTGGTGTGGGTTTGTCCGCTTTTGCCACGGGTATGCTGGGAGGCGCTCGTCCTTTTAAAGGGAATATGGCACTTGCTGCTGGCGAGACACCAGAAGATGTGGCTAATTTCTTGCGCGAAGCAGGCAAGCCGTTTGCAGGAACAACAATTCGCTACACGTCTGAATCAACGCCGCCGACTGTTGTTCTCGATCAGCTGAAGACCGAGTTTACTGAGCTCACAGGTATTAATGTTGAAATTGAAATCGTGCCGCTCGAGCAAGTTTTGGCTAAAGCGACACAGGACGTTCAAGGTCAGTTGGGCACCTATGATATTTACTATCTCGACCAAGCTTGGACGGCGAGTTTCGCGCAGGACACAATAGACCCGCGCCAGTACTATAAAGACAAACCAGACCTTGCTATGCCGGGCTTTGACTTTGATGACTTCTCTGAAGCATTGGTCGAGGGTATTTGTCTTTACGAAGATAAGTGGATTGGTTTGCCGTTTGATATTCCAATTTTCACACTCATGTATCGTAAAGATATTCTTGAAAAGCATGGTCTCGAAATTCCAAAAACCTATGATGAATTCACCAAATCTGTTGAACTCATTACAGCCGCTGAAAAAGAAAATGGAATTTTCGGAACGGGCCTTCAGGCTAAATCTGGTCACTATTCACTAGAGTGCGACTGGACACAGGCTGTATGGGGTCACGGCGGTTCTATCTTTGGCGCTGATAAGAAATTCTCAGGTAATGACGCCGAGGCTGTTGAAGGCTTGAGATGGTACATGAACCTCCTGAAAAATTCGCCTGCTAACTCTGTTGCCTCCACATGGGATGGTCAATGGCAAATGGGTGCTTCTGGTCAGATTGCATTGTGTCAGTCATGGGCAGAATTCTTCCCAGGTTGGAATGCTGACGATTCCAAGGTTAAAGGCCTTTGGGAAATGACAACACCGTTGCAAGGTCCTGCTTCATTGCGTGGCCGTGACAATGTTGGCTTTGGCGAAATTCCAAACTGGGGTCACCAAGGTGGATCTTCAATTGCGCTGTCTAAATATTCTAAAAATGCTGATGCCGCATGGTTGTTCCTTCAGTGGGCGTGTTCAAAAGACATTATGACACGATGCACACTTGCTGGTGGTTTTGCACCAATGCGTACATCCTCTTACAACGACCCGCGCATCGTGGAGCGTAAGAAGCTTGAAGGTGCTGGTACAACCCGCCACTTGGACGTCGTTTTGGACACCATCAATAATCACATGGCTTCTGAGCCTGATGTGGCGATTTGGGCGGGCGTTGCCAACAATGAAATCCCGACTGAACTCGGCAAATTGTTGACTGGCCAAGAATACAATGGTGATCCGCAAGCGTGTATGGATCAGATTGCGAAACTGGTTGATTTGAAAGTTAAAGAAGCCGATTTGCTTTAACTTTCCCAATGCTAAATATTGTCATCGCCCATTTTGGGCGGTGACAAACAAAACCAACAAGCAGCACTATAAGTGCGTGTTTTAAACTATATGAACTGGCATTTACTATGGCTTCGGTGACCGTCGCGGAATTAAGAAAAAAATATGGAGCCGTAGAGGTTCTGCACGGTATAGATTTGAGCATAGAGGACGGCAAATTTGTTGTGCTTCTCGGTCCTTCTGGCTGTGGTAAATCAACCCTTTTAAGAATGATAGCCGGTCTGGAATCTGTGACTTCAGGCGACATAGAAATTGCTGGTCGACGGGTCAATGACGACCATCCCAAAGACCGTAATATTGCAATGGTTTTTCAAAACTATGCACTCTACGCACACATGAAAGTGCGCGATAATATGGCCTTTTCAATGAACCTTAAGAAGACTGATAAGGCGACTATCGAAGAACGTGTAAATTGGGCTGCTGGTATTTTATCTCTTGAACCTTACCTTGATCGCTACCCGAAAGAGTTGTCAGGCGGACAACGTCAACGCGTTGCAATGGGACGTGCGATTGTTAGGGATCCAGATGTTTTTCTCTTTGATGAGCCGTTATCAAACCTTGATGCGAAGCTCCGCGTGCAAATGCGTACTGAAATCAAAGAGCTTCACCAAAGACTAAAAACAACAACTGTCTATGTGACCCATGATCAAATTGAAGCCATGACCATGGCGGATACTGTTGTGATTATGCGTGGCGGTGTGATCGAGCAAACGGGTTCACCACTTGATGTCTATGACGCGCCAGTGAATTTGTTTGTGGCCCAGTTTATCGGTTCGCCAGGAATGAATATTTTCAACGGTGTCGCACAAACGTCTCAATCTGATGACGTTACCATAGAGGTTCTGGGCGTGAACGTTAAACTCGGCTCGCGCGCGAAACTAGAGAACGGCCAGCAAATATTGTTAGGCGTCAGGCCAGAACACCTCACAATCACTGAAGAAGAAACTGATTTTAAATTTGTCTTGTCAATTGCAGAGCCAACTGGTCACGAGACCCACCTTTACGGCAAGGTGGGAGACACAGAAGTATGCGTGATTTCAAGAGACAGGCGAAATTGGGTTAGAGGGGAAACTCTAAATCTCTCCTTCAACCGTGAGGCCAGTCATGTGTTTGATCGTCAATCCGAAGTTTGTTTAACCAACCAAAATTCATAGTCGGAGAATTAAAATGCCTCAGGCACGCGCACTCGTCTTGGAAGAAAAGGGCAAACTCAATCTAAGAGACATTGAACTCCCTTCGACCGTCGGCGCTCACGATGTGAAGATAGCGGTTCACACTGTCGGTGTATGTGGCAGTGATGTTCATTACTACACACATGGCAAGATAGGGCCATTTGTCGTTGATGCTCCCATGGTCCTTGGCCACGAGGCGGCGGGGACAATTCTAGAGATTGGTGCCAGCGTTACCCATCTAAAAGTCGGTGATCGTGTTTGCATGGAGCCAGGGGTTCCCAATCCCAATTCGCGCGCAACAAAACTGGGTATTTATAACGTTGATCCAGATGTTCGTTTTTGGGCAACACCACCAATTCATGGATGCCTAACCCCAGAAGTCATACACCCCGCCCAATTTACATATAGGCTACCTGACCATGTTTCTTTTGCGGAAGGAGCAATGGTTGAACCTTTTGCGATAGGCATGCAGGCAGCTTATCGCGCAAATATCAAACCGGGTGATGTTGCCATTGTGCAAGGTGCTGGCCCCATTGGCATGATGGTCGCGCTCGCGGCATTGGCAGGTGGGTGTGCGAAGGTCATTATTACAGACTTTGCCCAACCAAAGCTTGACCTCATCGGCGATTATGACGGCATCAAACCAATCAATTTAAAAGATCCCGATTTCCTTGAAAAAATAAATGCTGAAACCGATGGCTGGGGGTGTGATCTTGTCTTTGAATGCTCAGGAGCTGGATCTGCCATTCTGCAATCGCCCCAATTCGCCTGCCCGGGTGGTACGATCATTCTAGTTGGAATGCCCGTCGAACCAACGCCCGTTGACATTGTATCGTTGCAAGCCAAAGAGGTGCGTTTAGAAACCGTTTTCCGATACGCCAATATTTATGATCGTGCGATAAATTTGATGGCTTCAGGCAAAGTAGACTTAAAACCATTGATTTCTGAGACATTTGAGTTTGAGCAAAGCATCGCAGCATTTGATCGTGCCGTGGAGCAGCGCCCAAGCGATGTGAAGTTGCAGATAAAGCTTTGATGAGAGAGTAAGCTATGTATCTTGGCATTGACGTTGGTACTGGAAGTTGCCGCGCCGGTGTTTTCAACGAGCAAGGCTCCCTTCTGGGGACGGCGAAAAAAGAGATAGAGATATTTCGCGATGGCGGACATATCGTGGAACAATCAAGCGAGAATATCTGGTCGTGTGTTTGTGAGAGCGTCAAAGAGGTCTTAAGCAAACCCGAGATTTCAGCCGAACAGATAAAAGGCATCGGGTTTGATGCGACATGCTCTCTGGTTGTTTTAGATAATGAGGATCAGCCACTTTCTGTCAGTCTTTCTGGTCTCCATGAACGTAATGTTATTGTTTGGATGGACCAGCGGGCCACAAAACAGGCCGCTCAGATTAATGCGACTGGCCACCGGGTTCTTGATTATGTAGGCGGAACAATTTCTCCAGAAATGGAAACACCAAAACTGCTTTGGTTGAAAGAAAATATCGCTTCAACTTATGAAGCGGCAGGTGGTTTTTTTGATCTCACTGACTACCTGACATGGCGGGCAACAGGGGATAAATCTCGTTCGGTTTGTACTGTGACGTGTAAATGGACCTATTTGGCGCATGAAAAAACTTGGGATGCATCTTATTTTGAAACAATTAGCCTCGGTGATTTAACGACAAATAACTTTGAGCGGATTGGGTCAAAAATCGTTGAGCCGAGTAAGCCTCTTGGCCTTGGCTTGACCAAACAAGCAGCACTTGATCTTGGGCTCATTGAAGGAACACCCGTTGCGGCAGGTTTGATTGATGCGCATGCTGGTGGTGTTGGTACAATCGGTGCGGCTGGTGCGCCAGCGACCTCGCGTATGGCCTATGTGTTTGGAACGTCCGCTTGTACTATGTCTTCCAGTGAAACAATGTCATTTGTTCCAGGCGTTTGGGGCCCTTATCATTCGGCCATGGTGCCTGGCTTATGGCTCAACGAAGGGGGGCAATCGGCAGCTGGCGAAGCGATTACGCACCTGCTCAAACTGCATCCTAATTATGCAATGTTTAATGAGGAGGCAGAGAATAAAGGGTATTCTTTGCCCGACTATTTGCTCTTGTTAATTGAAGAACGTGCGCCTGTTGCATCGGATGCGATTTGGCTTGTTGACCAAATGATTGTTGTGCCTGAATTTTTGGGAAATCGCGCACCATTTGCCGAGCCTGACGCTCGCGGCATCGTTTCGGGTCTTGATCTCAATACCGATATCGAAAGTCTCATTCGCCTCTATATTGCTGGTATTTTTGGTTTGGGTTATGGGCTTAAACAAATCCTCAATGTTCAACGCGAAAACGGTGTTTGCCCTGATACAGTTGTGATCAGCGGGGGCGCTGGAGAGCATCCAATGATTAAGCAGTTGCTTGCGGACGCTGCCAATATTGAAATCGCAGCGCCGGGATCTGATGAACCCGTGTTATTGGGTTCTGCAATGTTGGGCGCTGTCGCTGCCGGGTCGCATAGCTCTGTTTTAGGTGCCATGGAAGCTATGTCGACACTTGGAAAAACTTACAGACCATCAAAAGGTTTAATTGCCGAAACCCACGCAAAACGATTTAACGTTTTTCAAGCCCTGCAAACAGCAAGCCGGCTATACAGAGAGATATAAACATGTCTGATTATTTGCTTATTTTTGATTGTGATGGGGTGCTGGTCGATAGTGAGCCGCTTTCACTCGGCCTCTTGATTGACTATTGCGCACAGCATGGTCTGACATTGGACATGTCACAGGCATGCGATGCTTTCTTGGGGAAACCCGTTGCGAATTCAGCAAGCGAAGCCCGACGTATGTTCGATGTGAATGTTCCTGATGTAGACTTAGAGATGTTCCAACGCGAAATCCTGACAAAGTTCAAAGAGGAACTAAAGCCCACTTCTGGTATCGCTGACGCATTGGGGAAATTACAAATGCCAATGTGTGTGGCCTCATCCAGTAATCCTGAGCGGATACAGACATCACTTTCTCTAACGGGCCTTTCTGATTTTTTTGATGGAAAGCTATTCAGCACAGACATGGTAGAAAGAGGTAAGCCGCATCCAGATGTCTTCTTACATGCAGCAAAGGAAATGGGCTTTACGCCGTCACATTCTATTGTGATTGAAGATAGTCCAGCCGGATTGCAGGCCGCGCAGGCAGCTAACATGAAGACAATCGCCTATACCGGCGGCCTTCACGCACCACATGCTAACCTAGCAGCAAAACTAAAAGCATTTTCGCCCGATATAATAATCAATGATATGGCGCACCTCGGCGAGGCCATCTCAAAGCTTTCTTAGAGGAAAGTGCCTTCTTACGGCCAGCACAGAATTTTGCGACTGATCCCATTAGGTGGGAAAGCGTATTTACTTAAGCCAATATTAATCCTCAGCGCCCATTAATTAAAATTGGGAGATACTTTCACCGCTGGAGTCGGCACATTGATTACAAGATTATTGAGCAAATTTAAGATAAGTGTAAGAATATTTTTTCTCTCATTAGTAGCGGTCTTTGGTACCGTTATTTTGACCATCACCTACTCAGTGGGTGAAAGTCAGACTCATACAGCTGTCGAAGATGAGCTTAGTTATGCTTACTTAGAAGAATTGGTGCTGATGGTCAAAATTGATACCCTGCAAATGAGGCGTAGCGAGAAGGATTTTCTAATTAGAAAAGATCCTAAATATGCTTCAAAGTATCAAGTCGCGGCTGAAAATGCAGAAAAGCACCTCTCCCAAATTTCCAAGCTAAGTGTTGCTGCTGCTTATAATGAGAATATTCGCAACCTCATGGCAGGCGTGAGCGCACACAAACAACAATTTTCGAAAACAGTAAGTTTGATTGAAACTCTCGGTTTGGATGAGAAATCTGGGCTGCAAGGTGATTTGCGGAAAGCTGTTCACGGTGTTGAAGAAAAACTGAAGGCAACAAACCTTGATGCTCTTATGGTGAAGATGCTGATGATGCGCCGCCATGAAAAAGACTTCATCTTGCGTGGCTCGGACAAGTATATTACGCGCCAAGCAGAGCGCCATGATGAGTTTAAATCTCTTCTCGCTTCCACAAATCTTTCTACGCAGAATAAAAGTGAACTCTCTACTTTGATGACGGCTTATCACAAGCAATTTGGTGAATATGCCAATGTTGCAAAGACGTTGAAGCCTGAAACGAAGAAACTGAGTAAAATTTTCGCCGATATGGCGCCGTCTTTTGATTCACTAGAAAAAGCAAGCATCGCTGGAGTGACGAAAGCAAAATTGACATTGAAAAATTCTGCCTCGAAAACGAAGGCAACAATATTGTCCACAGCCGCAACGATTTTGATCCTCACCGTTGGGTTGGCCTTCATGATTGGTAGAAGCATTGTAGGGCCAATTAAAAGGATTACAGATGCAATGCGTAAGCTTGCTGACGGAGACACCTCTATTGGTGTACCGCATGTTAATTCTAAAAATGAAATTG
>JBDVXS010000043.1:0-22691 GCA_039964305.1 Hyphomicrobiales bacterium | reverse complement strand
CACAACCTCATAGCCAAATTGTTCAGCCGTGTGGGTCAACCAATGCCAGAATGAACGGGCAAAGCCTGAATAGACGTATAGATCGTATTCTGGCTTGTTACTCTTTTGGTAAATTGTAACGCCCACCTGCGCCATCACAGTTTGTGCGGTAAAGCCCGCACCACTCGCTGAGGCATGCAGATCCAAACGACAACCGCGCGCCATTAAATCACGGGCATTCTCGCCTGATATACGGATGCGTATGCGTGAAGCACTTTGCTCAGATACATGGCCAATGCCTTTAACCGCTTTTGCCAGTTCTTCGCCAAAAGCTGGGCCCTTTTTGCGATCAGCCACAACAAGCCATTGCCCCGGAGCCAGTGGCAAATAGGTAATGCCTTTTTCGCTCGCGCCTTTTCCAGCTTCGGTTTTAAAGCCGAGCTTCTTCATAACAGCACCTTCTTTGCCCTTCTTGGCAAACAGCTGAACGAGTGAGCCAAATTCGGCAAGCTCAATGCGCACAGGTGCGCCCTCTTGAGATCGCACAAGCGTCTCTTTATCGCCAAGCGCGTGAATTGCAGAAAACTTAGCCATTGAGCCGCTCTCCTTTTGGATCAAAGAAATGAGGTGAGACGACCTCTACCGCTGGCGCTTCGCCAAACAGTGGGTTTACCGCATAAAGTGTTTTGCCTGCATAAGCCTCGACGCCACCTTTTAGATAACCAAGGCCAATCCAGCACCCAAGTTGCGGGCTGTCACAAACGGAGGTAATCCAACCAAGATCGTTTTCGCGGTTGGCATCATCAGCGTCTTCAAACAAATGAGCGCCGCCACGAAGACGTTCCGCCCCCTCAATCAATTTAAGGCCAACAAGCTGTTCGCGGTCATCGGCAATCATGCCTTCACGTCCTGCTAGTTTTTGCCCGATGAATGGCTTCTTAGAAGACATCATGCGACCAAGCCCCATGTCTGCTGCTGTGGTGCGTCCGTCTAGCTCGTTACCGGCCACATGACCTTTTTCGATACGCAAGACAGAAAGCGCCTCTGTGCCGTAAGGGATGAGGCCATGATCTTGACCCGCGTCCCAAAGAGCGTTCCACATTTCCTCGCCATAAGTCCAAGGCACATTCACCTCGTAAGCGAGTTCACCAGAGAAGCTGATGCGGAAAATGCGGGCTGTCGTGCCGTTCCATTCGAATGTCTGCACACCCATGAATGGCAAGGCCTCTTCGCTCATATCAAGCGCTTTGCCGAAAGCTTTTTCCAAAATCTTGCGCGCATTAGGACCCGCAACTGCAACACCGCACCATTGTTCGGTGGCAGAGCAGAACTGAACATCCAAATCAGGCCAAAGCACTTGGCTTGCATGTTCCATATGAGAAAGCACACGGGCTGCATTCGCTGTTGTTGTGGTCATGAAGAAATGGTCGTCAGCAAGGCGTGACGTTGTCCCATCATCAAACACAAAACCGTCTTCACGCAGCATCAAGCCATAACGCGCTTTGCCAGGCTTGAGGAGTTTCCAGCCGTTGATATAAAGGCGGTTTAGGAACTCGCCCGCGTCATCACCGAAGATTTCGATTTTACCGAGACTGGAAACATCACAAATGCCAGCCGTCTCGCGCACCTGTTTGCTCTCGCGATAAATTGCTTCCATCACCCCTTCATTGGGTTTTGGATAATATTGCGGTCGCAACCATTGGCCCGCTTCCACGAAGACAGCACCCAGCTTTTCGCCGCAGGCATGCATGGCCGTACGGCGCACGGGTTGGAATTCATAGCCACGTTCATGGCCCGCAAAGGCACCAATTGCAACGGGCGAATATGGCGGACGGAAACGGGTTGTTCCAACATCGGGGATCGGTTCGCCCCTCGCCTCTGCCAAAATGCCGATGCCTGTAACGTTCGAGGTTTTACCTTGGTCTGTCGCCATGCCCAACGTTGTGTAGCGCTTGGCGTGCTCAACGGAGACGAAGCCTTCTTGCTCAGCAAGGGTGATGTCTTTTGCGGTCACATCATTTTGGAAATCGACGAAGGCTTTGCCGTTACCAGCACATCGCCAAATCGCGGCGATTGGACCGTTGGCGATTGCTTCCGCAGATGGTGCAGTGCCTGCCTTAGCTTCAAAGCCAGCAGCACCTGCCGCTTCTAGTCCAGCTGCATGGCCCTCTTCTAAACAAGCGGCCAAATCAAACGAGCCTTTTGAGGCACCCGCAGACCGTTCTGCACGAATTGGCGCAGGTGGTACAAAGCCTTTGAGGGCGTCATCCCATACAGGTGCTACACCTGTTTGGCTTGCTAAATGCACATCTGGCGAATAACCGCCCGCCATTGCAACGCAGTCGCAACCGAAGGTTCTTGTGACATTGCCATCTAAGGTTTGCAGCGTCAGACTTTTAACCCGCTTACCGCCATTTGCTTGTCTTGGAATTGTACCAAGGTCAATCTCAACACCACGCGCTTTGATGCGACTTGCCGCATCACTTAGCTCAGCGCGTGCATCCGCTATCACAGCAATTTTGACGCCTGCATCAAGCAAGATTTCCGCTGTGCGATAAGCATCGTCGTTGGTTGTGACAATCACAATTTTCTTGCCCGGTGATACGCCAAATTTTTCAACAAACGTGCGAACAGCATTGTTGAGCATGACACCCGGTTTGTCGTTATTATCAAACGTCATTGCCCGCTCATGGGAACCACAAGCAAGCACCACTTCTTTAGCACGAAGGGTCCATAGACGTTGGCGCGGCATGCCATCTTCTGGCTCTTTCACATGGTCGCTAACGCGCTCAAGGGCTGCCATGACGTTATGGTCGTAATAACCAAACACCGTGGTGCGCGGCATGATGGTGACGTTCTTCATGCCTTCAAGTTTGGTCAGCGTTTCAACCACCCAAGCATCAGCAGGCTTACCATCAATCATGTCGGTTGGCGACACCATGCCACCAAAAGCCATTTGTTCTTCGGCAAGAATAACCCGACCGCCAGACTTTGCCGCACTTAATGCAGCCGCAAGACCAGCAGGACCACCACCAACAACCAAGACATCGCAATGGTCGTGTGAGTGCTCATAGGTATCAGGATCAGGCTCTACCGCAGCACGACCAAGGCCTGCGGAACGTCGGATGATCTTTTCATAGATTGGCTCCCAAAAGGAAGCAGGCCACATGAAGGTTTTATAATAAAAGCCAGCGGTCAAGAACGGACTGAGCAACTGGTTCACAGATTGAACATCAAACGCCAAAGACGGAAAGCGGTTTTGTGACTTTGCTTCCAAGCCTTCATAAAGCTCAGCAATGGTTGCGCGCGTATTCGGTTCTCGCCGCGCACCTGAGCGCATTTCGACGATGGCATTCGGCTCTTCAGAACCAGCACTCAAGCAACCGCGTGGACGGTGATATTTGAACGAGCGGCCCATAAGTGTCACGCCATTGGCAAGCAGAGCTGACGCCAATGTATCGCCCTCAAAACCTTGGTAGCTCTTGCCATCAAAGGTAAAGTTCACGGGCTTGGAACGGTTTATGAGTATGCCGCCATTCTTTAAACGATGTGCGCTCATTATTTGTCTCCCTCTGGCAGAGGAAGGTCATCGTGCGGACCGCCTGTTGCATGTATTTCATGGGTGAGCGTGTTGCGTACAACTTTCACCCACTGACGACACCCACCAGTGTGATGCCACCACTCAGTATGCCAGCCCTTCGGATTGTCTCGAATGTAGGCATAACGGAAGAATTCTTCTTCACTCGCATCCGGCTCAGGGCGCACGACTGTCGCGTCACCTTGATATTGAAATTCTGCTTCATCGCGTAGCCCACACCAGGGGCAATTAATTCTATGCATGGTTGCCTCCTATTGTATCCACGGACTTGGGCCAACGCCCTTTTCATCAATCATTCGTCCCTCACGGAAACGCTCAATGGTGAACGCCTCATTGAGTTTATGCGGTGCATCTTTTGCAATCGTATGTGCAAAGCACCAACCAGAGGCTGGCGTGGCTTTAAAGCCGCCATAACACCAACCACCATTGAGATAGAGTTTGTCGACACCTGTTTTACAGATGAACGGCGAGCCATCGAAGCTCATATCCATAATACCGCCCCAGTGCCGCAGCAGCCGAACACGGCCAATGGCTGGCATAATCGCCATGCCGCCCGCCATTACATGCTCCATCATCGGCAAGTTGCCGCGCTGGGCATATGAGTTATAGCCATCAAGGTCACCACCAAACACCAAGCCGCCTTTGTCAGATTGACTGATATAAAAGTGCCCTGCGCCGAATGTTACGACTGTATCAATCAGCGGTTTAATGCCCTCTGACACAAAGGCTTGAAGCACATGGCTTTCAATTGGCAATTCGATACCCGCCATTTTCGCCACTTGTGACGTGTTACCAGCAACCGCCATGCCGACTTTCTTCGCCATTATTTTGCCTTTGGTGGTTTCAACACCCACCACAGCGCCACCTTCGATGATGATGTCTTTCACTTCGCAGTTTTGAATAATATCAACACCGCGACTGTCCGCACCGCGCGCATAGCCCCAAGCAACCGCATCGTGACGAACCGTGCCGCCGCGTCGTTGCATTAAGCCGCCTTGGATAGGGAAACGTGAATTGTCAAAATCGAGAATTGGCACCATTTCCTTGAGTTCTTCAGGCGACACAATATCTGCATCGACACCTGCAAGGCGCATGGCATTACCACGACGCACATAGCCATCACGTTGGGCATCTGAGTGGAAGAGATTGACGATGCCGCGCTGGGAAATCATCGCGTTGAAGTTGAAGTCCTGCTCCAAACCTTCCCAAAGCTTCATGCTCTTTTCATAAAAGTGCGTGTTCGGCGCGTGCATATAGTTAGAGCGGATGATCGTCGTGTTACGCCCCACATTGCCGCCGCCAATCCAGCCCTTTTCAATCACAGCGACATTGGTAATGCCGTGTTCTTTCGCTAGATAATAAGCCGTTGCAAGACCGTGACCGCCGCCGCCGATGATGATGACATCATATTCAGCCTTAGGTGCCGGATCACGCCACATGCGTTTCCAGCCCTTATGGCCGGTGAGACCTTGCTTTAAAACGGATAGAGCAGAATATTTCACGGGATACGAGCCTTTTCAAAATGCACGATAGTCTATGACTGTCCTCTGCTGTACCAAAAATACGAACAACAAAATAGACAAAAATAAATACAAATTAGACAACGGACCTTAAATTGGTTCACAATGGTTGCATGGAACAATCGTCTCAAACCTTCGCCTTCTTTTTGGTGCCGGGCTACTCACTCGTCGCTCTGTCTAGTGCCATTGATGTGTTGCGCGCAGCGAATGTTGAGGTGGAACAGCCTTTCTTTCACTGGATATTGGTTGGAGAACAACAAGGCCCTGTCGCGTCTTCGAGCGGCATTGAGCTTGCTGTTGAAAAAATCACCCTGCGTCATTCACTTGATGTTGTGGCTGTATGCGGCGGGGAGCGAACTCATTTGTTTAGCAACCCAGAAGTTGAGAAATGGCTGCGTGATTGCGCGCGCGAACAATGCGAAATTGGTTCAATCTCTGATGGCGCTTACCTTGTGGCAAAGGCTGGCTTGTTCGACAAACATCGCTCGACCATTCACTGGAAATGTCAAAATGCATACCGGGAGCTTTATCCCAAGCTAGATGTTCGCACCTCCATTTTGGAAATAGATGGACGGCGTTTTTCATGCGCTGGTGGAACGGCGAGCCTCGATCTGATGTTGAACTTCGTCGCCCGCGCCCATGGCAACACCATTGCTGGGCGTATTGCCGACAATTATTTCCATGATGTCATACGCGGCGACGATCAAGCGCAGCACCTCACCAGTGCGTTTCGTTTCGCCACCCGCAACGAAGTGGTGTCGCAGGCATTGTTCAAAATGGAGAGTGCGCTGGAGGATCCCATTCCCGTTGCAACCATTGCAGACCAATTGGACGTTTCCCATCGTCAACTTGACCGCCTGTTTCGCCAACACCTTGGTGCCGCCCCTTCCTCATTTTATCGAGACTTGCGCTTAGCGCGCGCGAGTAGCCTGTTAAAACAAACAAACCTGCCCGTTAGTGAGGTTGCGGTGAGCTGTGGCTTCCAATCAGCATCGCATCTTGCCAAATATTTTGCCCGTAAATATGACGAGACCCCGCTTCAACACCGCAAAAAAGGCCCGCAACAGCGGAGCTTCTAGGGTGAAATTCACAAATGAAAAGAGGGGCTATACTTATTTATTAATGAATGGTTAAATACCAATAGCATACCAATGTCGACCATTTTGGTATGCGTGATTTTTAACCGCCTTGCGGCGGTAGATAATAACCATTCGAGGGGGAATGTTTAATGGAAGAGAAAATTGCCGAGCTGGTGGCGGAAATTGCTGCGCTGAAAGCAGCCAATGCCACAGGCAACACAGTGGCAGCAGAGACGTATTATTATCTCACGATACCACTGATGGTCCTGATCCATGTTGGATTTTTGGGATATGAAATGGGTGCATCACGCGCCAAAAACGTACTAGCATCCGGAATTAAGAACATATTGGCTTTCGCATTCATGCTGCCGACATTTTACTATTTCGGCTGGTGGACATACTGGGCTTTCCCAACAGGGTTTGATTTTGGTGTCGGGCCAAATGAAATCAGCGGCTTGGCTTATGCAGCTGCGGTTGCCAATCCGATTACAGAAGTGATGGGCCCGCATTTGGGTGACAATGCTTCTGGTGTCTTTGTTGGCGCGTTCACGCTGTTTGCCTGTGCGACTGCATCCATCATGTCAGGTTCTGTCATTGAACGAATTCGCCTCGTACCATTCGTTGTGCTTGCAATTATCCTCGGCTCTTTTGCTTGGGTTGTTGCCGCGGCATGGGGTTGGCATGCAGATGGCTGGCTCGTTCAAAAATGGGGTTACCATGACTTTGGTGCTTCTGGTGTTGTTCACATGATTTCTGGTTTCTTCGCTCTTGGGGTGCTTATCCCACTTGGCGCACGGATCGGTAAATTTAATGCAGACGGCACGGCAAATCACATTTCAGGTCACAATATGCCAATGGCAATGATTGGCTTGATGATGATTATTGTTGGCTTCTGGGGCTTCCTCATGGCTTGCTTGATCTACCCAGGTGAAGCATGGTCTTGGTCTGCAACAGAGTTCACAAACATCTACGGCACACCAATGACGCTTTCTGCGTTGACCTTCAACTTGTTGATGGCAATCAGTGGTGGCATCATCGGTGCTTGGATGACAACACGTGATCCATTCTGGATGATGTCAGCTGGTCTTGGCGGTATTATCGCGACAGCGGCTGGTCTTGATGTGTTCTGGCCTCCAATGACATTTGCGATTGCCTTTGTTGCTTGTGCATTCATCATGCCAGCGTCTGCAAAATTCATCGAAAAGATGGGTATTGATGATGCGGTTGGTGCTGTGACTGTTCACGGTGTACTTGGTGCAGTTGGCCTGCTCGGCGTTGGTATCTTCGCTGCAGGCATCCCATCAACAACCGCTGAGGGAGCTGCACAAATTAGCTTCATCGGTCAGTTGATCGGCACTATCGTGATGGCTCTCATTGGCTTCGTTCCAGGTCTGCTTTTCGCTTCAATCTTCAAAGCAATGGGCATCTTGCGCGTTTCTGAGAAAGTGGAGCGTGACGGTTTGGACATCTCTGAAGTCCCAGCAGTGGCTTATCCTGCTGAGTAATCAGCCACAGTAAGGCGTGATATTCATGCCTTACTGGTCTTCAACAAACGAAAACCATGAAGGGAAACACCAATGGGTGCATCTTTTGAAACTTGGGACGCGGTAAAAGACGCGGCTTATTATGTAGGTGCTGGTTCAGAGGCAATCTGGCTAGCAATCTCAATCATCCTGTGCGTTGTAGCACTTGTGATTGGCCACTCACACGAGTCCAAGGCAAACAAGAAATAATCGTTTTTAAAAACGAACAAAATCGAGGGTCGCCACTTGGCGGCCCTTTTTTCCGCGCTAGAGTTAAGAAAAACCAGATCATCATGCTAAGTGAGAAGACATTGCAACCACACGATTATTCACACCACTTCCTAACGTGGCAAAGCCGCATTCGTCAGATCGCACTGCGCGAAGATGGCGGTCGCCCTAGCCAAGGCATGCGTCCAGCGGTTTATGATGGCGAGGGTAAACAACTTTCTGCGGGCGTCATCGTTTTAATGGTGAAAGAGAACCCAGAAGAAAGCACTGACTTTCTGAAATTTCAGGTGCAAAAGCATAACGACCCACAAGACGTTTACAAAAAGGCACTCACCTATTTGCAGGCAACACACTACCAGCGCGCGATTGAGTTTTCAGATGAACTGACCGCATTGTTTGCAAAAGATTCAGCTCTGGTTGAACAGCTTTTGGTTGAAGGAAAGTGTCTCTTGTCTTTCCAGCAATTCACACAGAGTTATAAAATTCCTTGCCGCGTGCGCATCTTAAAAGAGGAAGAAGCGGCCCACAACGCAACCCTATGGCATAACCGCGTGTTTAATCCCAATATTGGTGATGACATCGTCATTGTCGGCTTTCAACCAGATTGGGACGACGCCGTAACGCTGCTGAAAAAGTAAGGCCTATCTCACGCTATAGCTAAGGGGCAAGTTGATGGGGCTGGTGTTGCCGCTATCAGGAAGATACCGCGCGTTACCAACGTCAAAATCATCCAGCACACGCCCCAAGGCCCGCAAGGCGCTTGCCATATCGGTGCGAGCAACGTAGTGGCCAATACAATGATGCGCCCCGCCACCAAAGCCGAAATGACGTTTACGCGGGGCTAGGATATTAAACGATGGCTGCTGGCAAATTTGCGGGTCTCTTGCCGATGAATGAACCAGCATGTGAAGCGTGGTTCCCCTTTTGATTTCAACATTTTGAAAACTGAAATCCTCAACCGCTTCTCTGGTCGCCCATGTGGTGGTTGGCCAAGCACGGATAATCTCTTCAATCGCTTGTGGGCCTAAGGCAGGATCAGCACATAGAGCTTGCCACTGCTCTTTATGCTCAGCAAAGAGCGCCATTGCAAAACCAAGTTGAGAGCGCGTAGTATCAACGCCGCCAAAGATGGAAATCAGGATCAAATCAACAAGCGCCTGTTCATCCTGAAGAGCCATCTCTTCATAGCGACGCACAAGACGAGCAATGTAACTCGTTTGATCGTCGCCCGCCCTCGCCCGTGCAATCAGTTCATGCGACAAAGCCGTCAGCCGATCACATGCCGCATTGAATGTTTCTTGGTGGTCAAGACAATTGATGCCCATGGCAAGGCCAAGATCGGAGGCATCATGTGAAATCTGCGACCAATGATCCAGCGGCAAACCAAGCAAAATGCAAATGGCTTGCCCTGCAAATGGAATGGAAAAATCTTCCATAAATTCGCAAGACGACCCCGCGCGTAATGCATGAGCGAGCGCTTCAGCAGCCGCATCAAATTGCGGAATTAAACTATCAACGAAATCTTCTGACAGCGACGGTATAGCAAGGTCTCGCAAGATACGGTGGTCTTTGCCTTCGCGAGAAATGACTGAGCGTTTCCAAAATTCTGCGAAGCTGCCTTCCAACTTATTCTTGTCAGGCCACGCATAACTTCCCTGCCGCAATCTTTTATCACGCAATAAAAGCCCTACCTCGCGGTAACGAAGCACAGCCAAGCCGAAAGGTGTTTCAGCGCACCAACTCCCAGCCCGCGCATCCTTTGCCTCCTGCCCTTTTGTAGAAAAGCTTGGGTCTTTGAGGTTTAAGAAAGGAAGGGGCGGAGCCTGCTGCATCTATACAATCAATCGCTACGCGCAAGGCTATCTCGATGGATGAGGTGCTTACCTAGATCAATCCAATTTTGATTATGCAAAACACCCTCCTCCCTAGCCAATTTTTGCCTATAAGATGCTAGACGCTAAACCCACCCCATATCAAGCTGCCGTTCCCATGAACGTGCTGCATTGCGCATTAAGATGGCGACAGTAACGGGGCCAACACCGCCTGGCACAGGTGTGATCCAGCTTGCGACTTCTTTAACCGCATCCGTATCCACATCACCCACAATGCGCGACTTACCCTCTTCATCTGTGATTTGATTGATCCCGATATCAATAACCGCTGCACCGGGTTTCACCATATCAGCGCCGATCAGGTGCGCCTTGCCAACCGCCACGACCACAACATCAGCACGGCGGGAATGCATGGCGACAGATCGCGTCATGTGATGACAAACGGTAACAGTTGCACCTTCCGCCATGAGCATCATAGCAGCGGGTTTGCCGACGATTTCAGAGTGCCCCACCATAACGATTTCCAAGCCCTTCATATCAAGGCCCGTTTCACGGATAAGCTCAACGGCAGCAGCAGCCGTACACGGTGCCATCGCCACATCATTATAAACGATATTACCGATGGATGCGGGGTTCATGCCCTCAATGTCTTTCAGCGGGTGGATAGCTGATTGTAGGGTTCGAAGGTTGATGCTGTCTGGCACGGGGCGCTGCAAGATAACACCAAGCACAGTTGGGTCGTCGTTCATCGAAACCAATTGCGCCTTGGCTTCTGCCTGCGTAATCGTCTCTGGCCATGCAAGCCGTTCAAACGGAATGCCCACTTTTGCCGCCGCCCGTTCTTGGTTGCGGATATAAACATCGACCTCCGCCACGTTGCCAATACTGACAGAAACGAGACGACCAATCGGTTTTTCCTGCGTCAAATTGCTAACAAAATCCGCAATCTCGCCCAGCAGTTTTTGCTGAACCGCGCGGCCATCAATGAGGCGGTGATCGTTCAATTTTTAGTTCCTAATTACACTCTATTTACAGCGACGACTAACCACAAAGACCTCTGCCTGCTTTTCAATATTCGTCACAGGCTGGCGCAAATATATCAAGCACGGTGACACCGAGCTCTCCTGCTTGCAGGGGTTTTTCATAATGCTAGGTATGACCTCATTACCGCATCGCCAAAATAAAAGCCCGCCGTTTCAGCAGCGGGCTTTCTTATTCTCGTCAAATGCGACGCATTAGAATTTCTTGTAAGCTTTGTTCAATGTCACCATTGGGTGATCTGGTGACATTTGAAACTTAATCAGAAGCTCACGTGCGATCATGTCACGGTCTTGCTGGTTGTCTGGCAAATCCATGCTTTCAGGGATCGCCACCCAGCCATTAATGTTGCGGTCGAAAACCGCCGCTTTGCCATCGTCATAACCCATGTGAACATCCTCAAGCCAGTTGAGGTCTTCCCAGCCCATGAATTCGACATACCCTTTCAAGAAAGGTGTCAGACGATCATAGTCGGGTAGTAAGTTCACGTCATAACGGTAGCCAATGTGCTGACCGATAATTTGTTCGCGCTCACTGTCGATACCACCACCTTTGAGGAAGTGATCGACGTCTTCAATTTCGGCGCCTTTATAGCTTGTTCCAGCCATTTTTTCTCTCCTTTTGCCTGTCGCCACAGCCAGCCGATGACTGGCTGCGCGAGGGAGGCTTAAATGTGGTGGTAGTCGTCAACACCAACGGTGTATTCAGTACCAGCGAGAGGAACCTGAGCGATTGCAGAGGCTTCCATTGTAAGCGCTCCTAGATCTTCTGGCTCCAGTGAGTGGATGTTGGTCTTGCCGCAGGCACGCGCCATCATCTGTGCTTCCATCGTCAATGTGTGAAGGAAGTTATAGACGCGCTCTGCTGCTTCATCTGGGTCCAAACGCTTGCGAAGCTCTGGATCCTGTGTCGCAACACCAACGGGACAACGGCCTGTGTGGCAGTGGTAACACTGACCAGCACGAACACCCATTTCTGACGGATAATCTGCTTCAGGAATGTCCTTGTTGCAGTTTAGCGCCATCATGGCTGAGTGACCAATCGCAATTGCGTCTGCGCCAAGGGCCAGCGCTTTTGCAACGTCACCACCGTTACGAATACCGCCTGCATAAACGAGAGTAATCTCGCCACGCTTGCCAATATCGTCAATCGCACGACGGGCCTGACGGATAGCCGCCATACCTGGAACACCGGTTTCTTCCGTTGCCAAGTGTGGACCAGCACCAGTACCGCCTTCCATGCCATCAATGTAGATTGAATCAGGATCACATTTTGCCGCCATACGAACATCGTCGTACACACGGGCTGCGCCGAGCTTCAACTGAATTGGAATTTGCCAATCTGTTGCTTCACGGATTTCCTGAATTTTGAGTGCCAAGTCATCTGGACCCAACCAGTCTGGGTGACGTGCAGGCGAACGCTGGTCAATACCGGCTGGTAGTGAACGCATCTCTGCCACTTGGTCGGTCACTTTTTGACCCATCAAGTGACCACCAAGGCCAACCTTACAACCCTGCCCGATAAAGAACTCACAGCCATCTGCTAGTTGCAGGTGGTGCGGGTTAAAACCGTAGCGTGATTGAATACACTGGTAGAACCATTTTGAAGAGTAACGGCGCTCGTCCGGGATCATTCCCCCCTCACCCGAACAGGTTGCAGAACCTGCCATGGTAGCACCACGTGCAAGCGCCGTTTTGGCTTCGAACGACAAAGCGCCGAAGCTCATTCCTGTGATATAAATTGGTATATCCAATTCGATTGGACGCTTAGCGCGCGGGCCAATCACTGTTTTTGTCAAACACTTCTCACGGTAACCTTCGATAACGAAGCGAGTGAGTGTGCCTGGCAAGAAAGTAAGATCATCCCAATGTGGAATTTTCTTGAACAGTGAAAAACCGCGCATACGATAGCGGCCAAGTTCTGACTTAATGTGGATGTCGTTGACGACTTCCGGTGTGAAAACCGAGCTGGAACCCAGACGATACTTCTCTTCTTCTTGAAGTTTCGAGAAGCCAGTTTCCTGTTTTGATTTATCTAGCATGATATGCTCCTAAACATGAAAGCTTAGCCCTTAAAGGACCAGCTTCTTCTCTGATGGTTCGAGGTTATCGTATGACCAAAGTTGCTTACCTGCGACGATCTTCGTGAAGTGATCGACACCCTTTTCTGGCATCATCTCATATTGAGTGAGCTTTCTAGTAAGCCATGCTTTATCAAGGTCGGTGAGTTCTGCAGGAACGGCATCAACACCAAGGTCGCGGATTTCGCCGCCAACATAAATAGTGCCGTCGTACATACTATCGCCCAGGTTTTTACCTGCGTTGCCGCAAACAACCATACGGCCACGCTGCATCATAAAGCCTGAGAACGCGCCCGTGTCACCGCCCACAAGGATGGTGCCACCCTTTTGGTCGATGCCTGTGCGTGAACCAACTGAGCCTTTGCAGACTAGGTCGCCACCACGAATGGCCGCACCGAAGGTTGAGCCTGCGTTCTTTTCAACAACGCAAACACCAGCCATCATGTTTTCACCAAATGACCAACCCACGCGTCCTGAGATGCGAACAGTTGGGCCATCGAGAAGACCGCAGCCGAAATAGCCAAGTGAACCATTCACGATGAAATTCATGCGGTGCAGAATGCCAACGATGATGGAGTGTTTCGCCCCTGGGTTTTCAAGAACGATCGTTCCGTGACCTGATTTAATCAGCTCACGAATTTCGAGGTTGATTTCGGTCGCTTCTTTGCCTTCGCAATCAACCGCGCCTCGTTTGTTAAAGTCCACATCTGGCGCAAACGCATAGGCATAGGTGCCTTCGTTATCCAGCGAGAACATTGTTTTAATATCACGGCCCTTAAGCGGCTCCGTGTGCAGTCCCATCTCGTGGGATGTAGTTACGCCTGCCATACGCGGACCTCCTCATCATACGGATCCCAAGTGTCAATTTCGTGTGGAATAATGGCGCGGATTGCGACTTCTTCAGAAGCAAGTGCCACCATGTCATCGCTCTCATAAAGAACCATCGGCTTAGCAGCCATTGAGTCCTTTGCCATGCCAAGTTGATCTTTGGTTGTCACAAGGTATGTGAACACGCCGTCAATCTCTTCGATGGAATTTTTGAGGCTTTCTTCCAGTGTGAGACCTTTTTCAAGGTTCACGGCTGTGTAGACTGCCAAAAGCTCTGAATCACAGTTAGAAACGAAACGCTGACCTTCACGCTCTAGCTGGCGACGCATCAACCAGTAGTTTGTGATCTGGCCGTTGTGAACCACGGCAATATCGCTATATGGGTACGCCCAATATGGGTGTGCCGAACGAATATCAACGTCTGATTCCGTTGCCATGCGTGTGTGACCGATACCGTGTGTCCCTGTGAAGTCATCAAGACCGTAAGCTTCCGACACAACAGTCGCATCGCCCAAGTCTTTGATAAGCTCTAACGAAGACCCTATTGAGAGGATTTCAGCACCCTCAATATCTTCCACGTGGTCAGCCATTTTTTGCATATCGCCATCATATTGGATCTCGTAGCGATATGCATACTCAGTCGCTTCTGCCAATTCTTTGACAACAACGCCAAGTGTTTTCAAGGTTTCATCAACTGCTGCTTTACGCTTAACAATCTCATCACCCATCTTCAAAGAGTTCGCAAGATCTTCTTGCTCAGCAACCTTGAAGCGCAATACGAATGTATTTTCTTCTGGCTCACCATAGATCGCGAAACCGGTTGAATCCGGCCCCCGATGTTTTAGCGCTTGTAGCATGTTGGTCATTTCCTGACCGACATTGCTTGACCCTTTACGGTGGATCAGCCCTGCTATTCCGCACATGGGCACATTTCTCCTGTTGACTAGTTTGCCGGCAGGACGATACCTGCCGGAATTCCTCGAGTTTTCTTAAGGGTTAGCCGACCGTTTACGGTAGGCATTCCATATAAGTTTCTTTGTCCCAATCAGTCACTGTGGACATGAAGCGAGCATATTCGTCTGACTTATATTCGTTGTAGAGGCGATACATTTCACCTGGCATACCGCGTCTTACGACTTCGCTATGCTCAAGATGAACGAGTGCTTCACCCAGTGACATTGGAAGCTTCTTCACTTCCTTGCCCTCTTTAATCGCATCGTAAATATTGCGCTCTTCTGGTGCGCCTGGATCGAGATTGTTATCGATACCATCATCCATTGCAGCCAATAGCGTTGAGCCCATAATGTAAGGGTTCACCATTGAATCCACAGAGCGGTATTCAAAACGGCCCGGTGCCGAAACGCGAAGACCTGTTGTGCGGTTTTGGAAACCCCAGTCAGCAAAGACTGGCGCCCAAAAACCCGTATCCCAAAGACGGCGGTATGAGTTCACTGTTGAACAACCAATCGCTGTCAGAGCTTGCAAGTGATGCACCACGCCACCGATGGCACGAAGGCCTTCTGCACCTGGCATTTGTGGATCGTCATCATCAGGCATAAAGGTATTCTCGCCGCCTTTCACATACATGTAGTTATCACGCATGCCCGGCAGATTATCTGGATCGTTGCCTGTCCGCACAAACTGATCCTCACCGCCACGCCATATTGTCATGTTATGGTGACAACCAGAGGCTGAGACGCCCATGAATGGTTTTGTCATGAAGCAGGCAAAGATGCCGAACTCACGCGCTACTTGCGCACAGATTTGGCGGTATGTGGTCAAACGGTCCGCATTGCGCAGCACGTCGTCAAACATCCAGTTCAGCTCCAACTGACCCGGCGCGTCTTCGTGGTCACCCTGAATCATGTCGAGACCCATTTTGCGGGTATACTCCATAACCTTCATAGTGACAGGACGCAGGCTTTCGAACTGGTCAATGTGGTAGCAATAAGGCTTAGAGAAACCATCTTCTGGCTTGCCATCCTCATTAAACTTCAACCACATCATTTCTGGCTCTGTACCGATGCGCAGTTGTGTGCCGTGTTTTTCTTGGAATTGCTCATGAAGACGACGAAGATTACCACGGCTATCTGATGTTAGATAACCACCTGGATTTTCTTTCTCTTCACGGTTGCGGAAGAGCGTACAATAGAACCGACCAATTTTTGGTGCCCACGGTAGCTGCATAAATGTTTCTGGTTCAGGAATACCAACCAACTCAGCAGCCTCTGGGCCATAGCCCATATATTCGCCAGCACGGTTGAGGAACAAGTTCATAGTCGCGCCATAGACAAGCTGGAAGCCTTTCTGCGCAACACTCTCCCAGTGGTCCGCAGGAATACCTTTACCCATGATCTTGCCGGTAACAGAAACGAATTGCAGGTAGAGATACTCAATGCCGAGCTTGTCGATCATCTCCCGCACTTCTTTTACTTTTTCGTCGCGACCCTTTGCCTCAACAAACCGTTCTAAATCCGTTGCCATTTATGAAAACTCCCTCCTCGATCCAATAATAACCATTACTATACCAATGCCATACCAATTTTGACAATAGGAAAAATGAGCCAAGTGCTAAAGACCTAAGCAATGCCTCAAAAAATGTGCATTCGATCCACAACTTAGCCTGCCTATTTCCTACGCAAACTTGCAAAATTTAATCACACAGACTATCTTCTTATTAAGGAAACCTGTTTCACCTCCCCCCTTTAAAACGATTTAAATCGTTGATATTAAACAGGATTTTAAAGAAAATATTGAATTATTAGAGGTTATACAAAGCAGTTTCATATGAACGTTGAGTATTTGGAAAATCGAAACCTACAAGGCTCTAGATCCATTGCTGATAAAATTCGGCATGCAATTGGTTCTGGGCGGTTTACGAATGGTGACCAATTACCATCTGAGCGCGAACTATCTGAAATGTATGACGCTTCTCGAACCACGATCAGAAAAGCGCTGGACACGTTAGAGGTAGACGGCATGGTCTCACGCAAAGTGGGAAGCGGCACCTTTGTTACTCATATCGTTGAAGAAAACGATATTGAGAAGGTTGTCGGCGAAATCAGTCCAATCCAACTGATCGACGCCCGTATTGGCTTTGAACGCCAAATGCTTCGCCTCGCGGTTATCCACGCAACTGCCCGCGATATGGAAAATCTGGAAAAAATTCTCGTTGCGCTTGAAAGCAGTGATACCGACAATGCGCTGTTTACCCAGCTTGATTCAGATTTTCACCAGTCTGTCGCTATCGCGTCGGGCAATCCGCTGATTTTGCAGCTCTATAATCAAATCAATGAAGTGCGCACCCATTCGCAATGGCAAGCAGCCCGCAAGACCGTGCTAACGCCTGCTAAAATACGTGAATATAATGGCCACCATCGGCAAATATTGGATGCGTTAAAAGCGCGGGACATCAATGCAGCAATTGACGCGTTAAACTTGCACATGGACCTCGCGCGCCGTGATCTTATTGGCGATTAAGTCGATTTCAGACAGCCTAGCGATGACGAAATTCATACAAATCGGCTTGATCAACGCCGGCCAAAAGCTGAAGGTTGACGATTGCGACCGAAACTCGTTTGAGATTTAGTCGCTGACACTTGGCCACCGTTATTATTACGCGCCTGCTCCCGCTTAAAAGCCGCAATGGCCTCATCAATCTTATTATCTATTTCTGCGTTCGAACTCTGGCTTTCCTGAAAACGATCAGGCCTTCTTACGTTAGCGCTATTTACTCCAATATTTTTCTGGCGTTTCAAGAGCTTCGCGCCAATAGCGGCGAAAACCACGAATGCCAGCAAAAACGAATTAAAAAGTAAAGAACTAAACGATCTTCCAAAGAACCTAAACCCTTTGGGCGCGTTGCTATTCAGCTCGTCTCGATTCTTGGAGGACCTTGATCGACGAAATGATCTAAACTTCTTTGATTCCAATGATGGTGGGCTAACATAAAACTCCTCACGAGCCCCCCAAAACGACACCCCCAATGACTCTGTAAATTCTGCAAGAACCTCTTGGGAAGAAAATTTCTCAAATAACTTTATCTGTGGAATGTGAATTATCTCATTCAACCCAGAGAAACTCGGCACAACCTTCCAACGAGCTTCAGCATTGACAACCAAACAAAGAAATACAACAAGGCCACAAGATAATGCTTGCGCAAATTTTGATAATTTTATCAACATAACAATCTAATACTTTTAGATTTTCCCAAATTCATTGGAACAATAAAAAAATAAAAATATGTTAATTGAAATATATTCTATTTTTTACAAAAAAATGCAGTCATTCACATTGAGACTTGGAATACGTCCCCGTGCTTCTTGCACTTTTACCATGTCGATCTCAGCCATCACAACGCCCTCACCCTCACCGCCATCAGCAAGAACGACACCCCATGGATCAACGATGAGCGAATGGCCATAACAGGCGCCACCGCCTTCGATCTCACCGTATTGGCATGGCGCGATAACAAAGGCCCCGTTCTCAATAGCGCGGGCGCGTTGTAGGACGTGCCAATGGGCTTCGCCCGTTACTTTTGTAAAAGCCGCAGGCGTTGCAAGAATATCTGCGCCCTGTTGAGCCAGTGATCGATAAAGCGCACCAAAGCGCAAGTCATAACAGATCGAGAGGCCGATATTGGCAAAGGGCGTTTCGGCGATGACAGTCTTATCGCCCGCTGCAATGGTCGCGGATTCTCGATAAGCCACGCCGTTTAAATTCACATCGAAAAGATGGATTTTATCGTACGAAGCAACCAGTTGACCATCAGGCCCAATCATACAAGAACGATTATTGATCCGCCCATCTGCCGTTAAAACACCAATAGAACCAAGCAGTAACCAGCATTTCAACTCTGCTGCCAAGGCGGAAAATGCTGTAAGGACGGGATGACCTTTTTCCACAAAAGCGGCAGGTATAAACAGGCCGTCCTCGGTTGTTAGTCCTGAAAAATATTCAGCCGTTGCAATAAAGGTCGCACCATCTTTGGCTGCCTGCCTAACAAGGCGCGATGCGACATCAATATTATGATCAACATCGCTCGTTGCAGAATTTTGGATACAAGCAGCAGTGAATGTCGATGTGGTCATAACCAATCCTTCTCAAATATTTCACCGAGAGGGATGGCGGGAAAGGTGTTCCCCTATTCCCACTCAATCGTTCCCGGCGGTTTGCTGGTAACATCATACACAATTCGGTTGATGCCTTTAACTTCATTGATGATACGCGTTGCAGCACGGCTGAGAAAGTTCATGTCGTAGTGATAAAAATCTGCCGTCATGCCGTCGACTGACGTTACAGCACGCAATGCGCACACGAACTCATAAGTGCGGCCATCGCCCATCACGCCAACGGTTTGGACAGGCAAGAGCACGGCGAAAGCCTGCCAGATCTCATCGTAAAGACCTGCCTTCTTAATTTCATCAAGATAGATTGCGTCTGCTTGGCGAAGAATGTCGAGCTTATCGCGCGTGATGCCACCTGGACAACGGATCGCAAGACCCGGCCCTGGGAAAGGATGACGCCCAACGAAGTGATCAGGGATACCAAGCTCACGACCAAGATCGCGCACTTCGTCTTTGAAAAGCTCACGCAATGGCTCAACAAGCCCCATATTCATGCGCTCAGGCAGGCCACCCACATTGTGGTGCGATTTGATTGTGACCGACGGGCCACCTGTAAAAGAGACGCTCTCAATCACATCAGGATAAAGCGTGCCTTGGGCCAAAAAGTCTGCCCCGCCGAGCTTCTTAGCTTCCGCTTCAAACACTTCAATGAACAAGCGACCAATGGTTTTGCGTTTTGTCTCAGGGTCAGCCTCGCCCTCTAACTGTCCAATGAACAAATCAGCCGCATCCACATGCACAAGCGGGATATTGAAATGACCACGGAAGAGAGAAACAACCTCTTCGCCTTCATCCATACGCATAAGGCCATGATCAACGAAGATACACGTCAATTGATCGCCGATAGCTTCATGGATGAGAACCGCCGCCACAGCACTGTCTACGCCACCTGAAAGGCCACAAATGACTTTCTTATCACCCACTTGATCACGAATGGCTTGAACAGCTTGTTCGCGGTAAGCACCCATGGTCCAGCTGCCTGTGCAACCACAAACACCAAGGACGAAATTGGAAAGTAGTTTTGCACCATCCAGCGTGTGAACCACTTCAGGGTGGAACATGAGACCGTAGTAATTGATTGCCTCATTGCCGAAAGCCGCATAAGGCGCATTTTCGGAAGTGGCCATAACCTCAAAGCCATCAGGCAATGCATTAACGCGGTCGCCGTGGCTCATCCACACTTGGTGCGAACCGCCCTTTTCCCAAACACCATCAAAGAGTGCGCAGTCTTTTTTAACTGTCACTTCTGCACGGCCAAATTCGCGGTGGTCAGAACTTTCCGCCTCACCACCCATTTGAACGCAAAGGGTCATTTGACCATAGCAAATGCCAAGAACAGGCAAGCCGCTATCAAAGATCACCTGTGGTGCGCGCGGGCTATCTATATCGCCGGTAGAGGCTGGACCGCCAGAAAGGATCACGCCCTTTGGTTTTAAGCGGTGAAAACCTGCTTCGGCAGATTGAAAAGGGATGATTTCGCAATACACGCCTGCTTCACGCACACGCCGCGCGATCAACTGTGTGACCTGCGAGCCAAAATCGACAATAAGGATGGTATCGGGAGAAGATGTCTGTGTCATGTTTGGTGATTAATCCATCACACTGCCCATGACAAGAAGGCTTGCAGCTTAACATAGCTGATATGCCCAAAATTCAGGTGTCAGTTGTTCAAATAAACGATGGCACCGTTCAAAAGGGTCGCAAAACCGACCCACGCGACATAGGGAACGAACAACAGGCTCGCAATCGGCTCATCTCGCCTCGTGGTGAGGATGAAGCCAATGATGGTTGCCAGTAAAACCAAAATCTCAATAAAAGCAGCTATCGGTGAGTGAAGGCCGAAAAACAGATACGACCAAAGGCCGTTTAATCCCAATTGCAAAATCCAAAACAGGATTGGCGCGCCTAAAAGGCCTGCCAGCCAAACGCGTGCGCCCGCCATACCAATCATAATGTAGAGCGCGGTCCATGCGATTGGGAAAATCCAATTGGGCGGATTAAACCAAGGCTTATTTAAGCCCTCATACCAGCCACCTGGCGGTGACAGAAAAGCGGAGGTCATGCCCACAAAAAAGATAAGCGCGATGAAGGCAATATAGGTTGACGCTATCCGCATAAAACCATTCTTCCAAGGTTGTTACCTTAGAAAGACATAGCTTACAGATTTTAGATTTCTAGCCTATTTCAGCAAATAATCACTCAGGGTGACCAAAATAAATAAGTTCAACAACAATACCGTTGAGAACAACCAAAGTGAAAGACCATTTGATTTTTGCTTTATCATAACGCTACTCCTTACTACGACCCGTTATCGGGTTCATTGCCACCATTTTTCGTAAATGGTTTCTTGATAGCGACACTCAATTTTCGAGCGACACCTCAAGTATTTGGACACCATGACATAGGACGGTTATCCTTCGGTTAGTAAGCGTAGTAAGCAAGATGTTGAAAAGCGTGGTGAGGAAAAGGTTAACGTGCCTCTCTAGTCAGCGCGGCACAACACACCAATGAAAAAACCATCGGTATTTGTGGCTGCTGGCGTGAGGGTGATTGAGTTGAGATCAGCTGACCAAGGCTGTGGTTTTTCAAAACCAAATAGATCTTGCCAAACTTCCCCAACCGAGACGATTTCAAACTCTGGGTTGGTTTCTGCAAATTTCAGCAATTGCAGCTCATTTTCTTGTGGCAGAATTGAGCAGGTAACATAAACCAAGAACCCGCCAAGCTTCACATATTGTGCAGCCTCTTCAAGAACGGCTTCTTGCTCTTCAACCCGACGCTCAACGGCTTCCGGTCTGAGTTTCCATTTTGATTCTGGATGACGGCGCCACGTGCCTGTTCCAGTACACGGCGCATCAACGAGAACGCGGTCCATACGGCCAACCAACGAGGCCAACCCATCAACGCCGCCCTCACCCTCTGGTGCATGAACCTGCACATTGCGGCAACCAGCGCGGTTGATGCGATCGTAGATCGGTGCAAGGCGTTGTTTGTTCGCATCAAAGGCGTGAATTTGACCCTTGTTTTCCATGATCATGGAAAGAGCGAGTGTTTTGCCGCCCGCGCCCGCGCAAAAATCGAGTACCTGATCACCTGCACGACCATAAATGAGGTCTGAGGCAATTTGGCTGCCTTCGTCTTGAATTTCAAACCAACCTTTTTTGTAGCCTTCTTCCGCCTGAATGTTAGGCAAGCGCTTTGCGCCCCGACCCGGCTCAATACGCAAGCCATTGCGCGCAATATTTGTAGGCTTTGCATTGGTTTTTGAAAGGGCATTTGCCACTTTTTCGCTCGTTGCTTTCAGCGTATTCACACGCACATCAAGCGATGGACGTTTTGTGAAGGCTTGGCCCTCTTTAATCCATTCTTCTTCATAGGTTTCTTCAAAGATTTCAGCCAACCAATCAGGCAAGTCTGCTTGAACCGCTTCCGGTGCATCTTTGATGTCTCTTGATTGGAAAGCAGCAATGCGCTCTTCGCTGATTGGCGGCGGAGCGAATTTGTCGTCTTTCAAAGTCTCGGCGAGGCTTTCAGGCGTCAAATCCCAGCCATCAAACAAAGCTGCATGAACAAGCGACGACGCGCTTTCATCATCCATGCGCCATGCCAAAGAGCGGCGTTTACGAAACACATCATAGACCAAATTACCAATGGCCGCGCGATCACCTGAGCCTGCAAAGCGGTGAGCATTACCCCAATCGCGCAAGGCTTCCGAGATCGGACGTTTGTTGTTTTCAACTTCTTCAATCACCGCAATGGCTGCTTCTATTCGCCCACCAAGTCGCATATTAATTCGCTGTCATAAGTTGCAGGGCAACTAAGCCCCAAAGTGCCATCGTTGCAAACACGCTCGTAAAAAA
>JBDVXS010000042.1:0-11650 GCA_039964305.1 Hyphomicrobiales bacterium | reverse complement strand
TAATAAAGGATGGACTGCTAAGCGCTAGAATCAGTATGTGTAGCAAAACCAATAATTTGGTTAAGCACACCTGTTTCAATTTTGACAAAACGTAAGTGTCATCAAGCATTTTCAAGACTGTTCCACCTTTGAATAGTCAATTATAACGTCCTCAATGTTCTACCAATTTAGCAGAACATATTTCTTTTCCTTGAATTATTATAGATTCGCACCTAGAGATATAAATGCGGCAAAATTTTTTGACGCTTTGTGAAGCTGTCTCAGGCGTAACAGAGGCGAGCAAAGTAGCAGGAAGCTTTTTGATCACGTTATCAAAGCATCCGATTGAATTCGACCCCAGACGTTTAGGGGCATATTCAAACCACTTTGCGATGACCGTTTGATACCATGAGAACGTGGAAAAGAGGCCTCTTTGGAACGTGATGCGTTCGAGGTCGCTTTATATCTACCACGCAACGCTAAATGAAGAGCCGAGATTGTCGTCATAACGGTGTTCCAAACGAAGGGACGTCAGTTGTGCCTACTTCTTCATTTGGAACGACTTTGTTCCTTCAGGTATTAAAATTGCCAAGCGAACTGTTAAATAACGAAACCTTCTTTCTCGCAGCACTTACGTCTGCCGCGCTCCTATATGTTGGTTTCGCAACACGCATGTCTATGATTAGTGTTGATTCAAAACGTTTAACCCCGTCTAGCTTGGCCCATAACCCAACCAACCTCCTCGCACATAACGGCTTTAGTCCAGTGGATCGGCATTCCGAATGCACCGACTACGGCTATGATTTGCGGCGGGGTTGTGGAGACCAGATTACATGGACAACAAGATGCTCATTGATGCCGCCCACCCCGAGGAAACTCGGGTTGTGGTGGTTCGCGGCAACCGGGTCGAGGAATTCGACTTTGAAGCCGAAAACAAGAAACAACTAAAAGGCAATATCTACCTTGCGAAAGTAACGCGGGTAGAACCATCACTCCAAGCAGCCTTTGTCGACTATGGCGGGAACCGTCATGGTTTCCTCGCTTTTTCGGAAATTCATCCAGACTATTATCAAATTCCCGTGGCAGACCGTCAGGCTTTGCTTGAGGAAGAAGCAGCAGCACACAAAGCCGCAAACGAGGAAGACGAAGAAGAAGCGCCTAAAAAACGCGGTCGTCGTCGTCGGGGTCCAAGCAAAGCTGCCCGCGCCAAGCAAGATGAAGTCGTTCAATCTGACGTTGTTGAAGAAGCAACGGGCGAAGCTGTTGATGGCGACACGAAAGATGAAGCCGTTGATGCTGCATCAAAGGGTGAAGACGCTGTTGTAGAAGCGCCTGCTGAAAATGCAGAAGAGACAGCTTCAACAGACGGTGCTGATGAGGCAACTGACGCTGTTGCAGCCGATGCCGCTGAAGCAGTAGAAGCTGAGACATCCGATGAAGCCGAAACGGATGCGGATAACGCTGACAGTGAGCCAGAAGCAAAAGCTGCTGATGATAGCGATGAAGACGAAGATGATACGGATGAAGACGATTCTGGCGACGACGCAGAAGAAGGCGTTGAATCTGTTGGGTCAGAAGATGCCTTGGAAGAAGTTCCAGAGCGCCGCTCTCGACCTCGCGCAAAACAATATAAAATTCAAGAAGTTATCAAGCGTCGCCAAATCATTTTAGTGCAGGTTGTCAAAGAAGAGCGCGGCAACAAGGGTGCAGCCCTTACGACCTACCTCTCCCTTGCTGGCCGCTATTCTGTATTGATGCCAAACACGGATCGTGGTGGCGGGATTTCTCGCAAGATTACGAACCAATCAGACCGCAAGCGTCTGCGTGCAATCGCGACAAACCTTGATGTTGCTGAAGGCATGGGCGTAATCTTGCGCACAGCTGGTGCAAGCCGCACCAAGCCTGAAATCAATCGTGACTTTGAATACTTAATGCGTCTTTGGGAGAACGTACGCGATTTCACGCTGAAATCGTCAGCCCCTGCCCTTGTCTATGAAGAAGGCAGTCTGCTCAAACGTTCTATCCGCGATCTCTACAATAAAGACATCAAGCAAGTGCTGGTGTCTGGCGATGAGGGCTACCGTGAAGCGAAAGACTTCATGCGGATGCTCATGCCAAGCCACGCAAAGAACGTCCAGCCTTATACCGACTTGCAGCCAATATTCGCGCGCCACGGTGTTGAAGCGCAATTGGATGCTATGTTCTCCACACGGGTCACCTTAAAATCTGGCGGCTATATCATCATCAATCAGACCGAAGCTTTGGTTTCCATTGATGTGAACTCAGGCCGTTCAACCCGTGAAAGTTCGATTGAAGAAACAGCACTCAGCACAAACCTAGAGACTGCTGAAGAAGTTGCCCGTCAACTTCGTTTGCGTGACCTTGCTGGCCTTGTGGTTATTGACTTCATCGACATGGAAGAAAACCGCAACAACCGTGCCGTTGAACGTCGATTGAAAGAATGCCTGCGTAATGACCGCGCGCGTATTCAAGTGGGTCGCATTTCTCACTTTGGTCTGCTTGAAATGTCACGCCAGCGCATTCGCGCAAGTGTGCTTGAAAGCACCATGGAAGAATGTCCACATTGCGAAGGCACTGGCTATATCCGTGACCCTGCCTCGGTTTCACTGCATGTTTTGCGGGCGATTGAAGATCATTTGAACAAAGGCTCAAAGCACAATCTCGTTGTTCGCACCCGTGGGTCCGTTGCGCTTTATGTGCTTAATCACAAACGCGCCAATTTGATGGAGCTTGAAGAACGCTTCGGCCTTGCCATCACTTTTGAATCTGATGAGAGCATTATCGGTGAATATTGCACCATTAGCCGTGGCGAACGCGCAGAAGCGCCGAAGTCACCGACTATGGTAACGCCTGAGACTGTCAACATTGATGCAGAACTTGCACGTGATGCAGAGCTTGATGCGGCGGCGGAAGCGGCAGAAGCTGCCCTTATCGCTAAAGATATTGCTGAAGAAGAAATAACCGACGAGGACGATAAATCACCACGCAAGCGCCGCAGAAGACGTGGCCGTAGACGGGGCAAGTCAGATGCTGATGCTTCTAACGAAGATAGCAGCGAAGAAGATGGCGAGAACCAGTCTGAGGCTTCTAATGCTGACGGCGAAAAAGAAGATGGCGACGGTGAAGGCAAGAAGAAGCGCCGCAGACGTGGTCGTCGTGGCGGTCGTCGTGACCATAACGCAGCTAATGCATCTGAAAATGCAGAAGGTGCTGAAGGCGAAGCTGCACCAGTTGAAGCGGAATCTGGTAGCGAAGCTGCTCCATCTGAAGCGGCCGCTGATGCGCAAAGCGACACTATATCAGAGGCGAGCGAAGAAGAGACTGCGAAGAAACCGCGCAAGCGTGCTCCACGCAAGAAGAAAGATGTCGCTGAAGACACTTCTGACACTGTAGAGGCTGATGCCACTGAAAAGGCTGAAGAAACTGCCGTTGAGGAGGAGCCTAAAAAGCTAACCCCTGCTGAAAAACGCGCAGCAACGATTGCTAAAAAGAAAGCTGCTGCAGCAGCGGAGGCTGAGGCTGAAGAAAAAGCCAAGGCAGACGCTGCCCCTGTAGAAGCGAAGCCAGAAGCGCCTGCAGAAACCAAGGCAGAAGCGCCTCAAGAAGAGGCTGCTAAAGAGGACACCAAAGAGAAGAAACCAGCGAAATCTGGTTGGTGGCAACGCCGCTCTTTCTTTTAAGAGGCCCTAACCTCTCAATTATAAAAATTAAAATGCCCGCGTCTTTCGCGGGCATTTTTCGTTAGAGCCAGTTTCCTAGCCGCTCCATAGCCCGTTGCATATTGTCGGCGGAACCGGCAAAGGAAAAGCGCAAATATTGATGCCCACGAACAGGGTCAAAATCCGCGCCGGGTGTTGCAGCAACATGGATTTCATCCAGCATCTTTTGTGAAAATTGCAGTGAATCGTTCGTGTGGTTTTGAACATTCACATAGAAGTAAAACGCGCCATCGACAGGGTGATAATCCGTAAGCCCCATTGTCTTTAATGCGCCGCTAATGATACGGCGATTTTCAGCATAACCCGCCTTAATCACCTCAAACTCCGCCATGGCATCAAAGGCGGCAATCCCTGCCCTTTGTGACAATTCAGGCGCGGAGATAAACAAGTTTTGGGCAAGGCGCTCAACGGTTCGCACCATGTTTTCGGGCAATATCATCCAACCAACACGCCAACCTGTCATGCAGTAATATTTGCTGAAAGAGTTCACCACAATCACCTCGTCGCTATAGCGAAGGGCTGTCTCCTCTTTCCCTTCGAAAACAAGACCGTGATAAATCTCATCGGAAATGAAACGAATACCAAGCTCGCGGCATGTCTCACACACGCGTTTTAACATGTCGGATGTCAGCATGGTTCCGCTAGGATTAGCGGGGCTTGCAACCAAAACGCCCTTTAATCCATGCGTTTCATGTGCTTCACGCAATGCTCTCTCGCTTAAGGTCCAGCGATCATCTGCTGTTGTCTCAATCTCGATAACTTCGAGACCGAGTGCTGCCAATATGTTGCGATAGGCTGGATATCCAGGCGATGGCAATCCTATTTTGTCACCCACATCGAAGGCCGCGAGAAACGCAAGGTTAAAGCCGCCGGACGAACCTGTTGTCACCGCAACACGGTGCGGGTCGATCTCAACGGCGTATTTCTCAAAATAATGCGTGGCAATGCGCTTTCGCAAATCATCAAGGCCAAGGGCGTCGGTATACCCCAACCGCCCTTTCGCCAACCATTTTTGTGCCTCATCAATCACGATGGAAGGGGCCGAAGCCGCCGGCTGACCAACCTCCATGTGGATAACGTCTTTACCCTCACGCTCTGCAGCATTGGCGCGACGAAGCACATCCATTGCTAAAAATGACGAAATCTCACTTCGCTCTGAAGTAGATATTATCAATTGCCCCTCACTTGCCCATGGCGGTATGCATCGCCAAGTTCTATGCTACGTTGTGTTAGCTAAGCCATATTTCAGCCATGACCATTCGGCAAGTCTGATTTAGGTTGGTTAAGCAAGAAGTACGCGCAGAAGATTGGAACCAATATGACGACCTCTATATATGCAAATATTATTAAATCAGTGAAATGGTTTTTTGCGATCATACTCGCCTTTTCCATGACAGCAGGTCCAGCTGCTGCGCAAGGCATACCACTTGTTCGCGATGCGGAAATTGAAGCGCTTGTTAGAGAATACTCGCAACCAATATTCAAAGTTGCTGGCTTTAAATCCAATTTCGTTGCCATTCACCTCGTCAGATCCAATCAATTCAATGCATTCGTTGCCGATGGTCGTCGGATGTTTATCAATCTTGGCACCTTGAGACAGGCCGCCACCCCAAACGAAGTTATCGGCGTTATCGCGCATGAAGCGGGGCATATTGCTGGCGGGCACCTTTCAAGAATTAGGCAGGCCGTTGCTGGTGCGAGAACAATTTCAATTGTATCCAGCATTCTTGCTGGTGCGGCAATCGTCGCAGGTGCTGCATCTGGCAGTAGATCTGCAGCAGAGGCAGGCGCAGGCCTTTTACAAGGTAGCGGCTCAATTGCCGCACGGACAATTCTCGCGCATCAACGTTCAGAAGAAGTCGCCGCAGACCGATCAGCCGTCACTTATCTAGAGAGAACCGGCCAATCATCTGTGGGTATGTTGAAAACCTTTGAGACACTGCAACGCCAAATTCCAGTGACCGCGAGCTCGATAGATCCTTATGTGCTTTCCCACCCCCTTCCGCGAGAACGCATAGGCTTGATCCAGAACCTTGTGAATAAGAGCAAATTTAGGGACAAGAAAGACAGCGCCTCAATGATTGCTCGTCACAAGTTGATGCAGGCTAAGATTTCTGCCTTTACAGAACACCCACAACGCGTTGGACGGCGCTACCCGTCAAAAGATAAGTCCCTCGCCGCAGATTATGCGCGCGCGATCGTTGGCTATCGTTTTGGCAAAGTAAAACGCGCGCAAAAGAACATCGACAAACTGATTAGCCGCGCGCCTAACTATCCGTATTTTTGGGAATTGAAAGGCCAAGCCTATCTTGAAGGTGGGCAACCTAAAAATGCAATTGCGCCCTTGCGCAAAGCTTTGAAACTTGCGCCGGGACAGCCAATTATGCAGACACTGCTCGGCCATGCTTTGGTCGCGACAAATAATCCAAAGAACAACAAAGAAGCCATTAAGGTTCTAACCAAAGCGATTTTGAAGGACCAAACAATAGCCAATGCCCATACGCAACTCGCCATTGCTCACTCACGAGCTGGTCAGACTGGGCTTGCAAGTTTGGCAACAGCGAACGGTCTCTTCTTCTTGGGCGATATTCGCGGTGCGAAGTTCCATGCGTCTCGTGCGAAAAAGAAACTCAAAACAGGAAGCCGCGGATGGATACAGGCGGATGATATTTTGAAATTCAAAAATCCGCGTCTCTAAACTTGGCGGTTTAAGTAATTCGCTATATGGTTCGTTCGTTATCCGATTGATTTGGCAAGGTTTAGGTACGAACTGATGAAAAGAGCATGGCTTAACCTGACAAGATTGGTTTTATTGGGCTTTTTGAGTGTTGCAATGACAAGTGCACATGCTCAAACGACGCAAAATCGTAGTGATGCAGACATTGAAAAGCTGGTTCGCGACTATATTTTAAACAATCCCGAGATCATTGTGGAAGCGCTACAAACCTTAGAGCGCCGCCGCGAAGAACAACTTGCAGCCGATCAACAGCTTCAAATTCAAGCAAATTCGCAAATTCTCAATTCATCAGAGCATCAAGTCGTCATTGGCAACCCAGAGGGTGACGTTACGCTGGTAGAATTTTTCGATTATAATTGCGGCTTCTGCCGTCAGTCATTGGCAACTGTTGAGCAATTGATTGAGCAAGACCCGAAGATCAAAGTGGTCTTGAAAGAGTTCCCAGTGCTCGGCCCTGGTTCACAAGAAGCCGCCCGCGTTTCAATTGCTGCATCGAAAATTGCGCCTGCCAAATATAAAGACCTGCACACACGCCTCTTGCGGGCACGTGGTCAGGTTAATCAACGCATTGCGCTGGCTGTTTCCGCTGAACTTGGCATCGATACGGCAAAGCTAGAGAGCCTTATTGATACACCGCAGGTGGAAGAAGCGATTGGTGAAGTCTACCAACTGGCCACGGATTTGGGAATCAACGGCACGCCTTCGTTCATTATCGGCAATGAGTTGATACCGGGTGCTGTTGAACTTGATATCTTGCAACAAAAAGTAAGCGCCATGCGCGAATGTGGCAAAACGGCTTGCTCATAACCCCTTGATCTGGTGAACAACCCTAGGGAAAACACGGTTTTACTTTCGATTTTGGGGCCTCTCCCTTATAAAGGCCTACAACACTGACACTGTCTGCACGAGAAAGCTGAGATTATGACCAATGTTTTGGTTCTAAACGGCCCTAACTTGAATTTGTTGGGAACCAGAGAACCTGAGATTTATGGCGCAACGACACTCGAAATGCTTGAACAAGAATGTAAGAGCGTTGGCGAGAAACTAGGCTTTAGCGTTAGCTGTCAACAATCCAACCACGAAGGTGAACTTGTCGACGCGCTTCAAAAAGCAGGCAGTGCTGGCACATGGGTGGTTTTTAATCCCGGTGCCTACACACATACATCCGTGGCCCTTCATGATGCCATTGCAGGCAGTGAATGCAATGTAATTGAAGTGCATATTTCCAATGTACATGCACGCGAAGCGTTCCGTCACCACTCCTATGTTTCCCCAGTTTCAAAAGGAACTATTGTAGGCTTGGGCACTTACGGATATACACTCGCTATGCAAGCAATCGCAGCGAGCTCTTAATCGAGCCGAGAACGTAGCGTCAGACAAAGAATTAGAAGTAAAAAAATGGCAAAAAACGAACCAATTGATCACGAACTCATCCGCAAACTGGCTGAACTTCTCTCAGAAACTGATTTGAATGAGATTGAAGTAGAGCACGAAACATTGCGTCTGCGCTTATCGCGAAACAGTGCCGTGACACAAGTGGTGCAAGCCGCTGCCCCTGTAGCCGCCGCACCAGTTGCCGCAGCGCCTGCAGCTGTTGCCGCTCCTGCCGCCGCCGTTGCAGACACTGCGTCATCAGACAATGCCCTTAAATCACCAATGGTTGGCACCGCCTACCTCTCATCAGAACCGGGTAAACCTGCTTTTGTTGCTGTGGGTGACAAGGTTAAAGTTGGCCAAACGATTTTGATCATTGAAGCCATGAAAACCATGAACCAAATTCCAGCCGATAAAGCTGGTACGGTGAAAGCTATTTTGATTGACGATGCACAGCCAGTAGAATTTGGCGAGCCGCTCCTTGTGATCGAATAAGGGAGCGTTGATTTGTTCAATAAACTTCTTATTGCCAATCGTGGCGAGATAGCGCTTCGTATTCTGCGTGCTTGTAAAGAGCTTGGCATCCAAACGGTAGCGGCTCACTCAACAGCCGATGCTGACGCGATGCATGTGCGACTTGCCGATGAAAGCGTTTGTATTGGCCCGCCGCCTGCACGCGATTCTTATTTGAAGATACCTGAAATTCTCGCAGCCTGTGAAATTACTGGCGCGGAAGCTGTTCACCCAGGCTATGGCTTCCTTTCTGAAAACGCCCGTTTTGCGGAGATTTTAGAAGCACACAGCCTGACATTTGTTGGCCCGTCGGCAAAACACATCTCCATTATGGGTGACAAGATTACCGCAAAGCAAACGGCGGAAGAGCTGGGCATTCCTGTTGTTCCTGGTTCTAAAGGTGCTGTAAAAAGCGTTGAAGAAGCCAAGAAGGTTGCAAGCGAAATCGGCTATCCGGTGATTGTAAAAGCTGCCAGTGGTGGCGGTGGTCGCGGCATGAAGGTTGCCATGACCGAGGCTGACATTGGTGACGCTGTATCAACAGCTAAAGCTGAAGCCAAAGCAGCCTTTGGTGATGATGCGCTTTATCTTGAAAAATACCTCATCACGCCTCGCCACATTGAAATTCAAGTTTTTGGTGATGGCAAAGGCAATGCAATCCATTTGGGCGAGCGTGACTGTTCACTTCAACGCCGCCATCAGAAAATCTGGGAAGAAGCCCTCTCCCCAACGCTCAACGACGATGAACGCGCTAAGATTGGTAATATCTGTGCCGACGCCGTTGCAAAAATGGGATATTCGGGCGCTGGTACGGTTGAGTTCCTTTATGAAAATGGCGAGTTCTATTTCATTGAGATGAACACCCGTCTTCAAGTGGAACATCCTGTGACTGAGGCCGTGACAGGTATCGATTTGGTGCATGAGCAGCTTCGTGTTGCAGCAGGCGGCGATCTTTCTGTGACCCAAGACGATGTGAAATTCAACGGCCATGCGATTGAGTGCCGCATTAATGCCGAGCACCCAGTAACCTTTGCACCGTCACCGGGCACGATCACACAATACCACCCACCGGGAGGTTTTGGGGTTCGTGTCGATTCGGGTGTTTATCAGGGCTACAGAATTCCGCCTTACTATGACAGTCTAATTGGTAAGCTCATTGTACACGGGCGTAACCGGACAGATTGCATGATGCGTCTTCGTCGTGCTTTGAACGAATTTATCGTCGATGGTATTGAGACCACAATTCCTTTGTTCCATTCATTGCTGAACAACAAAGATATTCAAGATGGCCTCTACGACATTCATTGGCTTGAAAACTTTCTTGCCGATGCAGAAAACACAGATGCCAAATAATTAAGTTCGAACGTTTTCTGACTGGAAAAATTATTGTCTTCGACTGCTGATTTAAAAATCACGCCGCAGGTATTGCTGAAAGCCTATGCTTGCGGCATTTTTCCGATGGCTGAAAGCGCAGACGACGACAATTTATTCTGGGTTGAGCCAGAAGAGCGCGGCATTGTTCCGCTTGCCGACTTCCACATTCCTCGCAGATTGAAGAAAACGATTCGCAAATCCCCCTACCGCGTTGTGGCCAACAGGGATTTCGAAGCAGTGATTGACGGATGTGCGGCAGTGACACCTGGACGCGACGTGACTTGGATCAATGGGCCGATCAGATGCCTTTATAAAGACTTGTTCGATTCTGGCCGCGCGCACACGGTAGAAGTATATGATGAGGATACCCTCGTCGGCGGCCTTTATGGGGTTCATCTTGGTGGTGCGTTTTTTGGGGAAAGCATGTTTTCTCGTGCGCGCGATGCGTCAAAAATTGCCCTAACCCACCTCGTCGCCCGCATGTGCGCTGGCGGTTTTCGGTTGCTGGACACACAATTCACCACAGATCATCTGAAAACATTTGGCGCAATTGATGTTAGCCGTCATCGTTATCACTTGTTGCTGGAAACAGCGTTGGATAGACGCGGCGATTTTCATGCTATCAGTGAATCCATAAACGGCACCGAAGCGCTTCAAATCATTGATGATTTTGAAATTTAAAGGCGTATTAGCTGCGTAGTGGATTTATCACGGGCGCAGGAGGGATGATACTTGGGGTTTCATCCGCAGTCTCTTCCGACGTATCATCATCAAACCCTCGTCCACCCAAATCATCATCAGATGTTGTGACAGGTTTAAGCGAGAACTGGTCTGCTGATTTACAATCCACAAGCCACACATCGTAAACCGCATGGTCTACCGCATGAAGACCCGGACTTGCAGCAAACATCCATCCGCTAAATAGCCCTTGAATTTTACGGTCCAACGTTTCTTCGGAGACTTTTACAAAGCTTGTTGTTTGTGGCGTTTCTGTTGACGGGCGTGAATAGCAAGCCTTCGGCGTTACCTGCAACGCGCCAAACTGAACGGTCTCATTTACCTTCACATCAAAACGAATGATACGGCCCGTAATTTTATCAAGACCCGCAAACACAGCAACATCGTTAGCAATTTTGCGTGGCGGCGGTGGCGTTGCAATACCATTGACAAAACCAGCTGGTACCTCTTCCGTCTCTTGTTGCCCAATAACACCTTCAATAGTCGTTTGAGCATTCACCGTTTGAAACGGGAAAAGGCAAGAAACAGCAAAAATGAGGGCGAATCGATTTTTCAACATGAGGTAGCTTATCGCACAGAGCGCAAATCTCGTAATAACATGGGCAAGTGACGTGGGACCATTATCCAAAATCAAGGCAATTTCGCGGTACATGGGCCGCTGCTTAGGTTTTACTAAGGTGTCCACGCTTCATAATCAGAAGCAGGCGCATCACCTTCAGCTGCACGACGTACAGTTGCAGGACGATAGGCATTCGCCGTACCCGTCTGGTTCGCTTTGTGTGGAAGTTCCCAAGAATAAGCCTGATAACCATCATCTGTTGGTGGTGTATCCGTTTTATGATGCATCCAGCCATGCCAGCCTGATTGAATTTCAGAGGCTTCAACGATATCGGAGTAAATCACCCAGCGGCGTACATCATCACTATCGCGATAATAAACATTGCCGTTTTGGTCTTCACCCACACGCACACCCTTGCGCCATGTGTAAAAACGAACACCGAGCGTTTGGCCACGCCACCATGTGAAAACTTGAAGCAGTACGTTTTTCATATGTTCCCGCCGAAAATAGGAATCTAAAGGTGCGCAGTATATGCGCTTTTTAAGCGATTTTGTCCAGCTTCATCGCTGTTATTGCATGAGAAAATTCATCCCATTTTCTCCCCCAATTTTTGTGCGGTTATCCCCGTAATTTTCC
>JBDVXS010000041.1:0-5283 GCA_039964305.1 Hyphomicrobiales bacterium | reverse complement strand
ACTGCTGTGGTGCAACTATGCTTCGTCTGGCACAGGCACAACATAGTTGAGGCCTAAGCGTCCGCCATCTGCGTAGATGGTTTGGCCTGTGATGTAGCTTGCGTCATCAGACGCTAAGAATGATACCACAGAGGCAATTTCTTTCGGGTCGCCCAGTCTGCTAGCAGGTGTGCGAGAGAGCATGCGGGCGCGGGCTGCGGGGTCGTGGTTCACGGCGTCGAGCATTGGTGTCATGATGGAACCGGGCCCAACGGCATTAACGCGAATACCGTGTTTGGCGAGCGCAAGGGAGGCCACTTTTGTCAGTTGGTTCACACCACCTTTTGACACCGAGTAAGGAATTTGGTTTTCAATCGCGACCACGGAGTTGATGGACGACATATTGACGATTGAACCAGGCTTAGAGCCTGCCTCTGCACGCTCCACCATATGTTTCGCCACGGCTTGCGAGACAAGGAAAGAACCCTTGAGGTTGATATCCATTACACGGTCAAAATCTTCTTCGGTAATCTCTAAAAAGGAAGCACCGTGAACGACGCCTGCATTGTTGACCAAAATATCAATGTCGCCGTAAGCATCCAAAGTGCTGGCAACAAGATTATGGACATCCAAACGCTCAGCTACATTGCAATGGACATATCGAATAGGTCCGTATTCGCCTAGGGTTTCAACCGCTTCACTTGCCAAGTCATCGTTGATGTCGGCGATAACCACGCGGGCACCATCGTGAAGTAAGCGTTCGCAAATTGCATAGCCAATGCCTTGCGCGCCGCCGGTTACAATCGCTACGCGATTTTGATGTTCTGCCATGTCAGACCTCTTTTATGTCAATTGAGCGCTTTATTATTGCTTTGCTAGCGCCTCGCGTATTTCATCAAGTATTGCAGGATCGTCAATAGTGGCTGGCACTGCAACATCCTCACCATCTGCAATAGCCCGCATTGTAGCGCGCAATATTTTGCCAGAGCGGGTTTTCGGTAAGCGGGAAACCGTCACAACTTTTTTGAAGGCTGCAACAGGGCCTATTTCTTGGCGCACAAGCTTCACGATCTCTTTTTCAATTTCTGAATAGTCGCGATTGACGCCTGAATTGACGATGATGAAGCCTGCAGGAATTTGGCCTTTGAGTTTATCAGCAATGCCAACAACCGCACATTCGGCCACATCTGGATGGCCTGCGACCACTTCTTCCATGCCACCTGTTGAAAGGCGATGGCCTGCTACATTGATGATGTCATCGGTGCGGGCCATGATAAAGACATAGCCGTTTTCATCGACATAGCCTGCATCGGCGGTTTGGTAGTAACCGGGGAATTCTGACAGATAGCTCTCTTTAAAGCGCTCATCATTTTCCCACAAAGTAGGAAAGGCGCCCGGCGGTAATGGCAGTTTGATAACGATATTACCAAGCTCGCCAGTTTCAACTTCTTCACCTTCATCGCTCACAACTTGAAGGTCATAACCAGGCATTGCAACGGTTGGAGAGCCAAGCACCACGGGCAAAGGTTCGATGCCCATTGGGTTGCCAGCAATTGTCCAGCCCGTTTCTGTTTGCCACCAATGGTCAATTACAGGAATGCCGAGCTTGTCTTGGGCCCAGATGATTGTGTCTGGATCAGCGCGTTCGCCTGCAAGAAAGAGAGTTCTGAAATGGCTGAGATCATAATCCTTGATAAATTCGCCATTTGGATCGTCTTTTTTAATTGCACGAAACGCGGTTGGTGCGGTGAAAAGAGCGACCACTTTATGTTCGCTAATCACGCGCCAAAATGTGCCAGCGTCAGGTGTGCCAACCGGTTTGCCTTCAAACAGGATTGTGGTGCAGCCATGGGTTAAAGGCGCATAGACAATGTAGGAGTGTCCGACCACCCAGCCGACATCTGATGCTGCCCAGAACACTTCACCCGGTTTGATGTCGTAAATGTATTTCATCGTCCATTTGCCAGCCACCAAATGGCCGCCATTGTCGCGAACAACGCCTTTTGGAACGCCTGTGGTGCCGGACGTATAAAGTACATAAAGCGGATCGGTTGCTTTGACAGCGACGCAAGGCACATCGCGCCCGCGTGTTGCGTCTGTTGCCGTCTTCATGTCTTCGTCGCGACCCTCTATCAAATCGCAGACCAATTGTTCGCGCTGTAAGATGAGGCAGTATGAGGGTTTGTTTGTTGACAGTTCGATGGCTTCATCAAGCAGCGGTTTATAAGCAATGGTGCGCCCTGGTTCTAGGCCGCATGAGGCTGAGATGATTGCTTTCGGTTTCGCATCGTCAATGCGGATTGCTAATTCGCGAGCGGCAAATCCGCCAAAAACAACAGAATGAACAGCACCAATGCGCGCGCAGGCAAGCATAGCAAACGCCGCCTCTGGCACCATTGGCATGTAGATTATAACGCGGTCACCTTTTTCGATGCCTTGGTCTTGCAAAACAGCAGCCATGGCAGACACTTCACGCAGCATGTCGTTATAGGTGAACTTCCTCTTACTGTCGGTCATAGGGCTGTCATAGATTATGGCATTTTGTTCGCCACGACCTTCTGCAATTTGTTTGTCAATTGCGTTAAAGCAGGTGTTGCATTCACCGCCCACATACCAGCGACCATAAATGCCAGCATCTGGATCAAATGTTTTGTCGAAAGGTTTTGACCATTCAATGTCTTTCGCCGCATCTTCCCAGAATTTTTCTGGTGCTGCTTTCCATTGGTCATAAACGGCTTGATAAGTGCCCTGCATGTTTCCTCCTCCAGACGATGCAAACGACATCGATCTCACTGCGTTATAGCCAATAAAGTGGCGTACAGACATGATTAAATTGGATGAACTGGAATTTTTTGGAGAGAAAAACGGCTAAAAACCGTGAGTTATGAATGTTTGAAAAGTGGTTTTGCAAAGCATCAAGGCTAAATTTCGCAAAGATATAAAGTGAAACCGCATGCCGCTGCGGTTTCACCGTTATTGTATCGCTATCTAAACATAGCGTAATTCAGCATTCAGTGAGTTAGTTCATCAACTGATAAGCGGTGAATTTGATCTTTTAATTGGAGCTTTTTTCTTTTGAGTGCAGCAATCTCCAGCGGATTTTGACTTGGATGCAGGCCTGCATCCTTGATCTGCTGTTCTAGATTGCTATGCCGTTTGGTTAGTTCTTCAAGATGCGATTCCATCGACATTCATGTATCCCTTTCAAGTTGGCAACAATGTAAGTTTGTCAGATAAGCAGACAAACTACTGTCACAATGAGTTGGGAAAGCATGCCATAAAATAAGCGAAGCAACAGCAAGATTTACAACAACGCGGTGACAGTTCTAAAAGCGTAGCAAATGAAGTCTGAAGCGCAATGATAAGTTTTTAAAAAATTGTTGTTTTTGAAATTCTAGTTGTTCTCCACAGCCCTTTTGTGGAAAAAGCAACAATCCATGATAAAATGTGACACGGTGATGAGACGTTCTCATAGACAAATACAAAAAATCGAATCGAGCTTGTTGCGTGACTGACGATGAAGAAAAAGAAATCCGAATCGAAATCGGAAGATTGCGACAAGAGCACCGTGATTTGGATGCAGCCATTGATGCACTCACGCAAGCAGGTTCGTCTGATCCGCTTAGAGTGCAGCGTTTGAAGAAACAAAAACTGCGCTTGCGTGATAAGATTTCGTCATTGGAAGATGGCCTGTTTCCAGACATTATTGCTTAGCTGCATTTCAGTCCGCTTGCTTAAAGCGTCGTTTTGATTTGTACATGGCTTGGTCGGCGCGTTCTAAGAATGTGTCTGCTGTGTCGTTTTCTTCCAATAGGGAAACTCCAGCCGAGGCTTTGATGTGCACATCAACTTGTCTGGAAACGCGCACCAGCGGGTTACACAAGCCATCCAATATTTTGCCGCCTCTATCTTGGGCTGTTTCTTTGTTGACATGCCACAATAAAATCGCAAATTCATCGCCCCCAAGGCGCCCCACAATGTCGGATTGGCGAACTTGCCCCCTTAGCCGCTTGCCTGTGGTTTTTAAAATAAAATCGCCTGCCTTGTGACCATAGGTGTCGTTGATTGTTTTGAATTCATTGAGATCGATGAACAAGAGGCATGCCGATGCAGAGTAACGATGGGCATAGGATATCGCGTTATCAAGCGAGTTCAAAAAACCACGCCGATTTAAAAGCCCTGTCAATTCATCTTCAACCGCGATTTTCTCAAGTTTTTCTACTTGTTTTCTAAGGCGATCATTTTCGCTGGTTAAAGCTGAAATATGCGATTGCGCTTCCTGCGATAGGTCGTCGATGTCAATAACTGCCATGACATTATCTACTCCAAGTTAGGAACCCTATGGTAACGTGTAAACGCGCGGTTTCCATGGTTTTGGCGATTGATTTTGCTTTCGTCGTATGGAAAATCTTAAGATTACAAACAAAGTTTTACGCTTTTCCTTGCGTCGGCACCGATGCTGGGTATAGTCGCGCCTTCTCTTGATACAATTGAACGAAAGACATGATATGGGCGACAATCCCCCAAGAGTTGCAATTATTATGGGTAGCCAGTCTGATTGGCCGACCATGAAGCATGGTGCAGACATCCTTGATGAGTTGGGCGTGGCCTATGATGCGAAGATCGTTTCAGCCCACCGAACACCAGACCGTCTCGTGGAATTTTCCAAAGGGGCGAAGGACGCGGGCTATCATGTGATTATTGCAGGCGCTGGCGGTGCTGCTCATCTGCCTGGCATGTGCGCATCTATGACGCCTTTGCCGGTTTTTGGCGTTCCCGTTCAATCAAAAGCACTCTCAGGACAAGATAGTCTTTTATCCATCGTTCAAATGCCTGCTGGTGTTCCTGTTGGTACGCTCGCAATCGGTAAAGCGGGTGCTGCTAATGCCGCCTTGCTTTCAGCGGCGGTTTTAGCGCTGCAAGATGATGTTTTGGCTGAAAAGCTAGATGCATGGCGTGCGGCCCAAACAGCGAAAATTGCAGAAGAGCCGCACGATGAATAAGACGCGCATTGGTGATGATGAAGCGCTTCCGCTTGGAGGAACAATTGGCATTTTGGGCGGTGGTCAACTTGGGCGTATGCTCGCTTTGGCGGCAAGTCCGCTTGGGTTTCGTTGCCATGTTTATAGCGCAACAACAGGGCCAGCTTTTGATGTTTGCGTTGAAGGAATGACCGCAAAATATGAAGACCGCGCCGCCTTAGCAGAATTTGCTAAAAGCGTTGATGTGGTCACCTATGAGTTTGAAAACATTCCAGTTTCTACTGTTGAGTTCTTGTCGCAGTTTTGCCCCGTAAGGCCTAAT
>JBDVXS010000040.1:0-12795 GCA_039964305.1 Hyphomicrobiales bacterium | reverse complement strand
CGGTGAGGCCAAAGTTCATGTTACGCGCCCTCCGGCATTGGCAATTTCGATTGGCCTTGTTGAAGGGCTGCAAGGCGCTCTTCCACGTGTTGTGGTGGTAAGCATGAGCGGCGGGTTTCTAAGCTCACATGGATGAGCATTTGATTGCAGGTGCAAAGCGTTTCACCCGCCTCGTTGCGCATATCGTGGAACATGCGAAGCTTCTTGCCGCCAGCCTCTAGCACTTGCGTCACCACATGAATTTTCTCGCCTGCATTGGTTTCGTTCAAAAAGCGGATGTGATTATCAACGGTGAAATAACTCATGCCTGCTTTGATATAATCAGCATCAGCGCCAACCATGTTCATCACCACATCACCCGCATCTGAAAACACTTGCCCATAGCGGCTTTCATTCATGTGGCCGTTATAATCTGTCCAGTCGATGGGGATGGTGCGCGAGAGTGTGTTGAGCGGCTTGGTGTAGTCGGTTGGAAGCTCTGGCTTCAACTTTGCATCATGGGCATTGAGGACAGCACCAGCACCCCAGTCTCGACCTTTGAGCGACCGCATCATAGAGACGAGATTGTCATCGCGAATACGCTCGAGTTCACGAATGGTGTGCATGCCTGACTGAGCATCGGATTGGTCGGCAATGGCGTCGATGAGTTCGTCGGTGAGTTCAGGCACATCCATCAGCTTTGTCCATGGCCAACTGAGGCAAGGGCCAAACTGCTCGATGAAATGGCGCATACCTGCTTCGCCACCAGCAACGCGGTAGGTTTCAAACAGACCCATCTGCCCCCAGCGAAGACCGAAGCCAAAGCGGATTGCATCATCAATTTCTTGGGTGGTCGCTATACCGTCTTTGATGAGCCATAGAGCCTCACGCCATACGGCCTCTAAAAAGCGGTCGGCAATGTGAGCGTCGATCTCTTTTTTGACGATAAGCGGCTTCATGCCAATTTCTGTGAGCGCACTCTTTGCTCGTGCTGTCGTGTCAGGCGTGCCGACCAGTTCGATCAGTGGAAGGAGGTAAACAGGGTTAAACGGGTGAGCCACGAAAATCTGGCGCGGGCGATCTGATTTTTCTTGCAGCTCGCTCGGTTTGAACCCTGACGTTGAAGAACCAATCAGCGCGTCGGCTGGACAGTTTGCCTGTATCTCCGCCATGACTGCGTGCTTGATGTCCAACCGTTCAGGCACGCTTTCTTGCACCCAGTCAGCGTCGGCCACGGCTTCCGCAATAGAACCTGCGAAGGTGAGGGTGCCTTCTTCTGGCATAGAGACTTCACTAAGCGCTGGCAGGGAGCGACGGGCATTGTCCATCACTTCATTGATCTTGCGTTCTGCTTCTGGGTCAGGGTCTGACACAACGACATTCCAACCGTTCAACAAGAACCGAGCGGCCCATCCGCCGCCAATAACACCACCACCGATGATCGCTGCTTTTTTCATTCTTACTTATCCCAAATTAGCCCATTGAGCTTGTAGCCATTGTCGGTCAATGCCTTTAGCGCGGGTGCGAGTTGTTTCTTTGAAGGGTTGGAGGAACGCGCGAGGATCCAGCCATTTTTGCGGTTCGGTCCACCGACCACAGCGATTTTATAATTTGGGTCTACCCACAACACCCAATAGGGCGCACGGAACGGCATGAAGACGGAAAACTTAACCGCGAGCTTGCCCGGTCCTTTGACCACGGCGTCGCCTTTTATTTCGGTCTTTTTGCCGTTCTTAATGCAACGGTTGTGCACTGAGATTTTCTTAGGGCTAACGAGCTTGTAAGTCGCTTTGGATTGCTTGCAGCCTTTTTGGAAGAACAACGGATAACGCGCCACTTCGTGCCATGTTCCAAGATAGCGTTTGAGATCTAGGTTCTGGACGGTTTTAACGCCTGCCGCTAATGAGGGCTGAGCGGTTAGCAAAGCAGCAATGACAATAAGCATAAGTCTCATAATGAGGTCTCCTCTGTGTTGGGTTACCTTATTATTTAGGCGAACGTTTGGTGAGGGTGAGCTTTTTGCGCACCTCTTCCGGCCCAATCACCTTGGCACCCATTGCTTCAATGATTGTCACAGCGCGTTCAACCAGCACTTCATTTGTCGCGAGTTCACCTTTGCCAAGCCATAGATTATCTTCCAAGCCGACACGCACATTGCCGCCTGCCAAAACGCTGGCAGCCACATAAGGAAGCTCGTTGCGACCAATAGAAAACGCGGACCAGTTCCAATCTGACGGCACATTATTGACCATGGCCATAAAGGTGTTGAGGTCATCAGGTGCGCCCCACGGTATGCCCATGCAAAGCTGAACAAGAGCAGGGGACGACAATACGCCGTCTGCGACCAATTGTTTCGCAAGCCATAGATGGCCCGTATCGAAGGCTTCAATCTCTGGCTTGACGCCAAGCTCTTCCATCATGGTGCCCATGGCTTTCAACATGCCCGGTGTGTTGGTCATCACATAATCAGCTTCAGCAAAATTCATGGTGCCGCAATCAAGGGTGCAGATTTCTGGTAGGCACTCGGCCACATGGGCAACGCGCTCTTCCGCGCTCACCATGTCCGTGCCTTCAATCAGCGGGAGAGGGCTTGAAGGTTTGCCAAAAACCAGATCGCCACCCATGCCAGCTGTAAGGTTTAAAACCACATCCACGTCCGCATCACGAACACGGTCGGTCACTTCGCGGTAAAGCTTGAGGTCGCGTGATGGTGCACCCGTTTCTGGGTCACGCACATGACAATGGGCAATGGCGGCCCCTGCTTTGGCGGCAGCAATCGCGCTATCAGCAATTTGTTGCGGGCTGCGCGGCACATGGGGGCTGCGGTCTTGGGTTCCACCGGAGCCTGTTACAGCGCAGGTGATGAAAACCTCCCTGTTCATTTCTAATGGCATGATGTCCTCCCAAAATGATCCATTTATCTTTGAGCTAAGGCTACGCTTCTTTTGAAATGATGGTATGCTGAAATAGACAATCACTATGCAAATAAAGACAGAGAGGGGGCCGCGTGAGAGAAATTAGTATTTTGCTATTTGAGAAATTCTCAAATCATTGTCTGGCGAATATCTTAGAACCGTTTCGCGCAGCCAACACGCTTTCCAACGATGGGCTTTATCGCTGGCGGTTTTATACGTTGGACGGTGAGAGCGTTTCTTCTTCTAGCGGTTTACCAGTTATGCCAGATGGTGCTTTCGATCCCACCGCCCGTGTCGATGATCTGTTTATCGTTTCAAGCTATGACCACTTCTCACTGAGTACCCGCAAATGCAGCAATGCGTTGCGGGCCGCGCGAACCAATGCCAAGCGGATTGTTGGCCTTGATACGGGCGCGTGGCTTATGGCGGCAGCGGGGCTTTTGGATGGTCAAAAGGCAACTATTCACTGGGATATTTTTGAGAGTTTTAGTGAGGCGTTTTTATCTATCGAGGCGGCGAAGGAGCGCTTCGTGATTGGTGACAATGTCATCACATGTGCAGGCGCATTAGCAGCTTTCGATCTTGCCTTGCGGTTGATTGGTGAGGAGCACGGAGAAGCGTTGCGGTTGGATGTTGGTGCATTGCTCATGCAGACCGCGCAATCGGCTCAAGGCACGCATCAGCAGGGAGCGCCGCAATCGGCTATTTTTCGCGCCATGCAACTTATGCAGGAAAATTTAGAAACCCCACTTTCCAATCGCGAAATTGCACAACGTACAGGCCTTGGCGTGAAAACGCTGGAACGTCGGTTCTTGGCTGAGATTGGCGATCCGCCGGGCCGCATCTATAAAAAGACCCGCCTTCAAGCAGCGCGAAACTTGGTTGAAAATACGCGTCTTCCCATCTCAGAAATTTCAATTCGGGTTGGTTATGAAAACGCAGCCGCCCTTTCTCGCGCGTTTCGCCAATTGTTCAATGTCACCCCGCAACAACTTCGTCGCGATGGCTTGGATATATAAAATATCTGCTTTAGGGTTGCGCCATCTTATGAGGAGGAAGTCATGCCTGTTATTCGTGTTGAATTGCCAATTGGGACGCCCGTTGAAACCAAGAAGACCATCAGAAATGGTGTGAAGCAGGCGGTTATTGATACGCTTGCGCCCAAAGAGGTGAAGTATGACTATGTGGCAATCCGCGAAGCCTATGGCGAGATTGGTGATGGCTTGCCTTTGGTGGAAGTAGACCTTCGCCCAGGTCGCGAACCAGAGCGCAAGAAGGCTTTGGTCGATGCGATTTCGGCGCTCCTCAACGAGACGCTCAATGTTGATCCAATTGATGTCTACGTGCTGTTTCGTGAAACGCCAGCGGAAAATCATTATACGGGCGGCACGCCATTGCCTGCTTGGGTTCCAGCCGACAAATAGGCAACCAAGCTTTCTGTTTATTCATCAATGGCAGCGCCGCCTGTAAAATTATTGTCTTCGTGATAATTGCACGGCGCTTCTTGCATTTCTAAGTGCAGTCCCGTCCCTGTGAAGGAATGGGCGCGGGCGAGGTCTTCGTCGAACTCTATGCCAAGGCCTGCTGCTGTTGGCGGGATGATGTAGCCATCTTCCCATTTGATCGAATGTTTGATGAGCGGCATATGAAAATCGCCACCTGTCTGTATGGTTTCAGCCATCAAGATGTTTGGAATGGTGGCGCTCAATTGAATATTCGCCGCCCACTCTACGGGACCTGCATAGAGGTGCGGTGCCATTTGTGCATTATAGGCTTCGGCCATGGCAGCAATTTTTCGACATTCCCAAATGCCACCTGCACGGCCCAGCGCTGGCTGTAAAATAGTTGCGGCACCTTGGCGAAGAACGGGCGCAAATTCAGCGCGTGTCGTCAGCCGTTCGCCCGTTGCAATAGGGATAGAGCATGCGCTTGCAACCTTTGCCATCTCACCCACATTGTCAGGCGGAATTGGTTCTTCAAACCAGAGTGGATTATAAGGCTCTAGCGCCTTACCCAAACGGATAGCGCCACCAGTCGAAAACTGGCCATGGGTGCCGAACAATAAATCAGCACGGTCGCCCACTGCCTCACGTATCGCTTTGCAATGGGCCACTGACTGGCGAATGTCACTCATGGCAGGCATGTGCCCGCCTCTAATTGTATAGGGTCCCGCTGGATCAAACTTGACGGCCGTAAAGCCAAGATCAACCATGGCACTGGCACATTCTGCCGCCATTTCTGGCGAGGACCAGAAGTCCTTGTTGGAATGGTGCTCTAACGGATAAAGATAAGTGTAAGAGCGAATACGTTCATTGACCATGCCGCCCATCAAGGCATAAACGGGCCGCTCCCGCGCTTTGCCGATAATATCCCAACAGGCAATTTCCATCCCAGAAAAAGCACCCATGACGGTGAGGTCTGGTCGTTGAGTGAAGCCTGAAGAATAAGCACGACGAAACATCAACTCGATGTTCTCTGGATTTTCACCACGCATGTGGCGGTCAAACACATCCTCGATGACAGCTTCCATCGCCTTTGGCCCGACACTGCTTGCGTAGCATTCGCCATAACCGACAATGCCATTGTCTGTGGTGAGTTTTACAAACAGCCAATAGCGTCCACCCCAACCAGGGGCTGGCGGGGCGACGACGAATATTTCAAGATCATCAAGCTTCATCGAAAATAATCACATTGCGGCGTGCGGTGCCAGATTTCGTATCCGCAATTGCCTCGTTAATTTGTTCAAGCGTCCAATGGCGGGACACTAGCTCGTCCAACTTCAATCGGCCTTGCTGATAAAGGTCGATCATCCAAGGTATATCACGAGCCAGAACCACATCGCCCATTTTTGATCCGCGCATGGACTGATTGGCCGCTGCAAAATTGACAGGCTCATAGTGCGCCATTGCCCCAACGCTTGGCATGCCGACCATTATGATCTTGCCTGTGAAGTTGAGATAGTTTGGCGCTGACTCATAAACAGGAACATTGCCGACGGTTACGAGTACAGCATCAGCCATTTTCCCTTTTGTGATTTCTCTAACTTTTTCCCAAGGGTTGCCATCGCTTGCTAGAACAAAATCGGTTGCACCAAATTCTAAGGCGTCCTGCTCCTTATCAACGACCATGTCGACGGCAATAATACGAGCGGCCCCGGCAATACGAGCGCCTTGAATGGCATTAAGCCCAACACCGCCGCAGCCAATGACAACCACATTGTCGCCAGCGCGCAGTTCGGCTGTATTAATCACAGCACCAACTCCAGTGATGACACCGCACGCTAACACGGACGCCGCATCCATTTTCATATCAACGGGCAAAACGGCCAACTGGCTTTGATCGACCACAACACGTTCTGCGAAGGCTCCGCATGACATGCCTTGCACAATTTGCGAACCATCATCTGCCGTTATTGGCGTTTCATGTCGGCTGGCTGTTGAACAGGCAACAGGTGTGCCTGAGCTACAGCAAGCGCAGGTTCCGCAAGAGCGGATCAGCGAGACCATGACATTGTCGCCCATCTTGATGTTGTGAACGCCGTCACCAAGCGAGGTGACTGTACCTGCCGCTTCATGGCCGTAGACTGCGGGATAATTATCACCCCATATGCCATCAACAAAGGATATGTCGGAATGACAGATTGAAGAAGCTTTTAGAGTTACCTCCACTTCGCCAGACAATGGCTCACGCAGATTGATCATCTCTATAGAAAGAGGTTCGCCGGCTTGCCGCGCAACCGCGGCTTTAATCTTCGGCATAAAGTCGCTCCTTCAATTTTGTTTAGAATGGCATCAAAAAATCAAGCTTCAGGTTTGGTGGTAAAATGGCAGTAAAAACGATTTCTACGGTTGAGCATTCTTTCGCTGAAATCAAGCGTTATTTGCTCGGATTTTTCGCAGATTCCAGTCCAAAAAATCCGTCATTTAACAGAATCAATGAGCATCAAGTCGTCGAATTTCGGGTTACGAATGACGTTGACGTAACGTATGCCGTAGGGAAAGCTCCCGCTTCCCTAACGGTAGGTTTGAAGCGGTGGTTTTTAGGGTGAAAAAAGAGCCTCAATCTATCAAGCATTTTGCTCGAAAAATGAGAGGAAACCACGGTTTTGGGTGAGATATATTCTATATATAAAACAGTTGTTTAACGCAGTTAAACAGGTGTTTTGTGAAGCTGAAAACTAGTTTTGAATCGACGGTAAAATGATTAGAAATTAAGTCGTTTTATGTCGAATTTTTTGGACCCAAGCATACTAAATTTTGTGACAAAAATGTTACATCAAATTATGAATGATAGCGATCTAGTGTCGATATGCGGAATTTGGGGTTGTTTGCTGCCGTTTTGTTGTAAAAATGGGGTAACAATTAGTTCAGACGTCCGTGAGGGTTCGGCGATCTGATTAAAGATGCTGGGAGGCATAAATGACCAATAAAATAATCTTAGGAAGTACGCTCGCCTTCGCAATGATCGCAAGCACTACTGCAATGTCAGGTGGCTTTAGCCGTGGCGGAGTAGACTACAGCGTATTGTTCTCGGACAAAAAGGTCGCGACCGATGTTGGTTTCCGATTTGTTGCTCCACAGCGTACGATTGATAGATCGCAACGGTTGGCAAACCCATTGGGTGCTGGACCAATCACATCGACTGAAACAGAAGTTGAAGGTGGTTTCTTCGTGCCGAAAGTTGCAGCGAAAGTTGCTCTTGGTGATCACGTTGATTGTGCGGCGACCTTTTCAACGCCATTCGGTGCAGACCAAAACAATGGTTTGAACCAAGCGGTATCTGGTAATGCGGTTGAGTTTACAATCGACACGAAAGATTACGGACTTACATGTGGCGTTAAGTTTAGCTTGGGTGAAACAAAACTCGGTGAAAGCCGTCTTCGACTAATTGGTGGCGGTTCTTACCTTCAGTTTGATGGTTTCTTGAGCCGCCAATCGTTCATTGACTTTGTCAACGTGCCACAAGCCGTTTTGCCATTCCTCCCAGGCACTGGCGGTGCACTGACGGGTTTGAATGCTGAAGGCCTCGGCATTTTCAACATTGAAGATGATGCATTTGGCTGGCGCGCAGGCCTAGCTTATGAAATTCCAAAGAGTGCGATCCGTATCTCAGCGGTTTACTCATCAGCGTATACGATCGACGCAACGGGTACAGTAGACATCAGCGAGTTTAACACGCCAGCTGCCCTTCTGTCGCCAACAGCGCCTATCGCATTGAGCACAGAGCTTCCACAGCAAGTTGACATCAACATCCAGTCTGGCATCAACGAAAAGACAATTGGTTTTGCACGCTTTAACTGGACTGATTGGAGCCAATTGGGTTCAATTCCTGTAACGGGTGTTCCTAGCCCAACAATACCAGGTACCGAAGCAATCACCGCGTTTGAACCACTTTATCAAGATGGTTACACAATTACTGGCGGTGTTGGCCGTAAGTTTACAGAGCAGCTGTCTGGTTTGCTCTCGCTAACATGGGACCGTGGTACATCAACCACAACTGGCACACAGAGCGACACATGGCTCGTATCAACAGGTCTGAACCTTAAAGCCAACGACAATATCGATATTCAACTTGGCGGCGCAGTTGGTCTTTTGACATCAGGCTTCACGTCAGGTGAAGGAACGCTTCTAACGACTGCATCCTCTGCCGAATTTGGTAACGATTTCATTGGCGCATTTACGGCCTCTGCAAAAATCAGCTTCTAATTTGTAGTCTGAATTTTTGAGAATTTAAGAAGCGAGGGGTTGCCCCTCGCTTTTTTATTTGAGCTTGCGGACTGATCCTCTTTCAATCAATTCAGTCTTGATCTCAATGCGCTCTATCTGGTTATCAGCATTAAGGTTGACTTTGCCACACAGCTTTTCTGCAGCCAGTTCCCCAATGCGTTTTGCTGGCAAACGTAATGTTGTCAGGCCTGGCTCCATATGAGCCGAGCCACTAAAGTCCCCAATCCCGATTAAAGAAATATCCTCAGGCACCCGAAGGCCAAGCATTTGGCAAGCAAACAGCGCGCCTTGAGCAATGACATCATTGCCACAGATGAGCGCGGTGGGGCGGTTCTTTGATAGCAATTCAGCAACGGAAGCCTTAGCTGTTCCGATGTCATAAAGAGAGGTGATATTGCGGTTGGGTGGCAGCGTTGAAGGTGAATGTTTCAGCGCGTTCAATGCACCATTAAAACGGTCATAAGCACGGTCATTGTTATCAATAGGTGGGAAAACGAGCGCGATGTCTTTGTGGCCATTTTCCACGAGGTAATTGCCAACTTGCCATCCAGCTTTAAAGTTATCTGCGCCGATGCAGGAGATGGTTGAATCGGCACGATAGTTCCATGCGGCCAAAACAGGGACACCACGAGAGGCTAACATCTCAAGCGGCGTGCGCTCATGGTCAAGGCCTATCATGGCAACCGCATCTATGCGCCGCTCTAACAAAGAGCGAATGATGGAGACTTCATCTTGAAGATTATAATTATGCGTAGCGATCAACATGGTGCGGTCATACTCGCGTAGCTTGGCTGAAAAGGCCTGTATCAGCTCTGAGAAAATCGCGTTGTCGATGGTCGGTACGACTAGCCCAATTGTACCCGAGAAATGATTATGCATAGCGCTCGCCATACGGTCACGAATATAACCAAGATCGTGGGCCGCTTCTTTGATGCGCTTTCTCGTCGGGCTTTTGACAATATCAGGGTCATTAAAATAACGAGAAACCGTCGCCGGAGAAACGCCAGCACGTTTGGCAACTTCTAAAATACCGGGTGCACCTTTTCGTGATCTTGGACGAGGCAAAATCGCTTCTCCCTATAAAATGAAAACGTTTGCATTTTTATTTTCATCCCATAAAGTTTCATCTTAAGCAATCTTGCGCGTTTGGGACTGGGGAGGAACAACACGCACATGGAATTTTTGAGTTATTTTGGTGGGGTGTTTGAACCCACCGCGTTCCTGCTACTTGTCGGAGGCACGATTGGTGGTTTGATTTTAGGCGCAACGCCTGGTCTATCGCCAACTATGGCTGTAGCACTGCTCATTCCCTTTACCTTTAAAATGGAAGCAACCCACGGCCTTATTCTTTTGGGTGCGGCCTATACGTCCACAGTGGCGGGTGGTGCTGTTAGTGCGATTTTGCTCAAAATTCCAGGCGCACCTGCTAATATTGCGACAGCTCTTGATGGCAATGAAATGGCGAAGAAGGGCGAGGGCACCCGCGCGCTTCATCTCTCGTTTTTGGCTTCAGGCATTGGCGGTATTATCGGTGTGTTCTTGCTGATTTTTTTAACACCCGTGCTTGCACAATGGGCGTTGAAATTCGGCCCGTCGCATCTTTTCTGGATCGCGATTTTGGGTGTTACGGTTATCGGTTCTCTTGATTCCAAAAGTTTTGTAAAAGGGTTCCTGTCAGGCTGTATCGGTTTATGGCTTAGCCAAATCGGCTACGATGATATTCGCGGTGTTGAGCGCTTTGCGTTCCACGACAGCTTATCTGGCGGTATCCATATCATTCCTGCACTCATCGGCCTGTTCGCACTCCCACAGATCATCGACATGATGTCTAAAGGGCGCAATGCAAAGGCTGTTGAGGCGATCGTTGTGCCTAAATATTCATTGTTGAGCTCCATGAAGGAAACGTTCAGTTCCTTCCGTGCGCTTTCCATCGGCACGGTTGTCGGCTCTATCATCGGGATTATTCCAGGTGTTGGCGGGCAAATAGCGGGTTTGGTTGCCTATGATCAAACGCGCAAATTTTCGCCTCATAAAGATAAATTTGGAACGGGGCATCCTGAAGGTGTGATCGCGGCTGAGTCAGCAAACAACGCGATGGTAGGGCCGTCTTTGGTGCCATTGCTCACCCTATCCATTCCAGGAAGTCCAACAGCGGCGGTTCTGCTTGGTGGGTTGCTCATCAACAATATATCGCCGGGGCCAGATATCTTCACAAACCACCCGCGCGAAATTTGGACTTTTATCGACTCGATGTTGATTGGCCAGATCTTCATGGTGTTGTTCGGTCTTTACACAGCCGCATGGGCTGCTCGTATTGCTCGTGCCCCTGTTTCTGTTATGGCAGCGGCGGTTGTTATTTTGGCTGTATTCGGATCGTACTCGGTTCAGCAAAGCATGGATGATGTCTACATCATGTTCGTGCTTGGTGCTGGAATGTATGTGCTTGAAAAATTCGGTTTTTCGGCAGCCCCTCTCGTGCTTGGTTTGATCTTAGGCCCGCTTGCTGCGGACTACTTCACCACAGGCTCGTTGATCGCAGCAGCACAAAACGGCCCATTTGAATATTTCTTCACGGGCGGTTTGAACCTGTTCCTGATCCTCTTGGTATTAGTCTCAATAGGCTATGCCTTCTGGTTTAATATGCTAAGTGGCGGCAAAAAAGCTGCACCTGCAAAAACAGATGAACCAACGGAGGCAGCCCAATGACCACCAGCCGCCTTCAACACGTCATTCCAGCCACGCTGATTTTGCTGCTTGCAACAATTGTTGTATGGCTAAGTTTCACCCAAGAACCCGCAGAAGCATATTTGTTTCCGCGCGTTGTCTCCGTCTTCTTTGTCGCACTCGCTGTTTGGAACTTTATTCGCGCCGCAGCCGGTATGTCGAAAGTAGGGACAGGTTTGGTCAAGCAAGAAGTCTTGCACATTTTGCCCGGCATCATCGTTGTCGCCGTCTTTGTGTTTTTCGCAGCTAAAGAGCTTGGCTTTTATCTCTCATCGACATTAGCCTTTTTCATCATTTATTCGATTTACGATCCCGAGCCTCTTTCTAGCTTGAAGGATTGGGGAAAGCGTGTCGCTGTCACGTTGATATTTATGGGTGTAATTTACGGGCTATTTTACAAACTACTTCAGGTGCAAACACCGCGTGGCATCTGGTTTTAGACGATGAATAAGTATTTTCATAACGGAGGAAATGAAATGAAAAAACTACTGAAGACGGCATTGGCAAGTGCCTTTGTAATGGTTGGCGCAGCAAGCTTGGCTGTTGCTGCTGACTTCCCTGATCGCCCAATTGGCGTTGCTGTTTCTTATGGTGCAGGAGGAGCGACTGACTTTCAGGCGCGCATCGTAACAATGGTGGCTGGTAATGAAGATCAACTCGGTCAACCAATCTACATCTTGAACAAACCGGGCGCTGGTGGTCGTAAGGGCTGGAACTGGTTTGCAACCGACGTAGAAGCCGACGGCTATACGATGTCTGCTTACAACATTCCGCATTTCATCGCTCAAAGCATTAAGGGCGGCGTTAAATATTCAAAAGACTCTTTTGAGCCAATCGCAAACTGGGGCGCTGACCCAGCTGTTGTTGTAGTGGGTAAAGATTCTAAGTTTAACACCATGCAAGATTTGGTAACGTTCGCCAAAGCTAATCCGGGCAAGACAACAACGTCAGGCGCAGGTCTTTTTGTGGGTCACCATATTGCCGCACTTCAAATCGAAAAAGCATGTGATTGCAAACTCGCTTACATCCCAACAAAGGGCGGAGGCGCAGCAGCCATGAAAGCTGTGATTGCTGGTGAAGTGCTTGCAGGCGTGAACAACCTTTCTGATGCATTCCGTGCGCAAGAAGCGGGCGCTGTTAAAATCTTGGGCGTTGCCGACCTTGAACGTAATGCGTTCCTACCAGACGTACCTACCATGAAAGAAGCAGGCCTTGATGTTGATAATTCATCCGTCAACTTCCGTGGTCTTATGGTGCCAAAAGGAACACCGCAGGAAGTCATCGACGTTCTGTCAGCCAAAGTGCCAGAAATGTTCAAGAATGCTCGTGTTGCGAAACGCATGAAAGCGGGTGGTTCACCAATGCACATCATGACACGTGATGAAGTGATTGCCATGTGGGATAAGCGTCAAGCGACCCTCACAGAGCTTTTAAAAGGTCTCTAAGACCCT
>JBDVXS010000039.1:0-14994 GCA_039964305.1 Hyphomicrobiales bacterium | reverse complement strand
AAAGCGCGATCCTGTTTGGAAAGGCAAATAAAGCCTTTATGAAGTTGTGGTCATGGAAATGCCACTCATGGTGATTATGTGAGTTACAAGGTACATTAAAAAGGGTTCAAACATGGCTATACGATTGACAGAAGAAGAACGCGAAGCAGCGCTTGCACCTCTGGTGGACTGGCAAATTGTTGAAGGTCGCGATGCGATTACGCGGTCATATAAGTTCAAAGATTTTAATGAAGCATTCGGATGGATGACCCGCATTGCTCTCGTGGCAGAAAAAATGGACCATCACCCAGAATGGGCAAATGTTTATAACAACGTCAAAGTGACACTTTCCACCCATGATGCAGGTGGTCTAACTCAGCTCGATGTCAATCTCGCCATCATCATGGATTTGATTGCCACTGATATGGCGTCGACTGAACGCTAGGGCTTGATCAAAGTCTATTTTTCAATCCAGTTCGTTTTGGTGTTTTGCTGCCACTTTTCGCGGTGGAGCAGGGGTGTGTCATCGCTATTTTCTGGCCACCCTAAGCACAGATAAGCAGAAAATTCCCATGCATCAGGAACGGCAAGAATATCTTTAATGCCGAGCGGGTCGAGGATGGAAACCATGCCAAGCCCCAAATTCTCAGCCCGCGCTGCAAGCCATAAAGTGTGAACAGCCATGGCCGTTGATTGGCGTAAGGCCTCTGGCATGGTTTGGCGGCCAAGGCCGTGGCCTTCGCTCGGGTCAATTTCTGTAAAAACGGCAAATTGTTCTGGCGCTTTATCAAGGCCTGAGAGTTTGAGCTTTGCGTAATCGGCTTTTTGCTTGTCTTCATACAGACTGGCCGCTTCAACATTGGCGTGTTCGAAGTTATCTCGAATGCTTTGACGAAGGCTGGGTGATTTAACCCGCACCATACGCCATGGCCTTGCATTGCCAACAGACGGGGCAAGCTCCATCGCTTCGCGCAGTCGCTCCAGCATGCTTTCGGGCACGGGGTCTGTCTTGAAATGGCGTATATCACGACGCCATGTCAAAATGTCTCGTAAAGTATTTTGTTGAGGAACATCGAAGAGCATAGTGATCGAATAACATGGTGGGATATGAAAACCATAGTGATTGTTTGGCATTTTCTGATTTCATCAACGACGACCGATAAAGTCGTAATTTTGCCGTTTCCACCCTATATTATAAAGTAGGTCGTTTAGAGAAAGGGTGTTTTATGCAGAAACCATTGGAAGGGGAAATTGTGCCAGCGGATGCCAGCACGCCAGTGGACAGCGTTAAAGCGGCAAATGATGAAGCGAAAGTTCGCAAAGATTTTTGGGTGACGTTTAAAAAGGCGCTTAAATATATCCCGTTTTCACAGGAGCTTGTTGCGGCCTATTATTGTGCGCTGGATAAAGAAACACCGTTTCATGTACGAGCAACCCTTCTTGGGGCACTCGCTTATTTTGTTATGCCGATAGATGTGGTGCCTGATTTTATCTTTGGCCTAGGTTTCTCCGATGACATTACTGTATTGACGGCAACGCTTATGCGGTTGCGCCAATACATAACCGATGACCATCGGGATCAGGCGAAAGAGACCTTAGACGAGCTTTGATCTCTTTGTTTGCCGCCTACTAAGCAGCGCGGATGGCTGCTAAGAACCGATCGATATCGGTGCGAAGTCCTTTGGCCTGTTGGCTGAGGGCAACAGATGCATCGAGCACTTGCGAGGACGCGCCGTCTGTTTCTTCTGCAGCTTTACTGACGCTATTAACATTCGCATTTACATCTTGAGCACTCGTCGCGACTTCTTGCACGTTGCGCGCGATTTCATCTGTTGCGCAACCTTGTTCTTGGACAGAATGTGCGACTGATTCAGATATCGAATCCATTGATTTAATCATCACGGAAATCTCGTCAATGGCTGTTACAGCGTCATTTGTGGCCAGCTGCATCTCGTTGATCTGCCCCCCAATTTCATTGGTGGCATTCGCCGTTTGTTCAGCAAGCGTTTTGACCTCTGTTGCAACCACAGCAAAGCCACGCCCTGCTTCACCTGCACGAGCCGCTTCAATTGTTGCGTTAAGTGCGAGTAGGTTGGTTTGTTCGGCAATGTCAGAAATGAGTTTGACGACATCGCCAATTCGAGCGGCTGCTTCTGTGAGGGATTGAACGCGTGTTGTCGTTGTGTCTGCTGTTTTAACGGCGTTTCTCGACATTTCAGCAGATTGTTGAACACGGCGAGCAATTTCCTGAATGGATATGGCCAGCTCTTCAGCAGAACTTGCTACGGTTTGTACGTTTTGTGAGGCTTTGTCAGATGCTTCAGAAACATTATTCGTCTTACTCATTGTTTCTGTTGATGTGCGCGCCAAGGAGCCCGCTAAGGAGTTCATCTGTTCAACAGCAACACTCACAGTTTCAATCGTTTCTGTGGCTGATTTCTCGAAAGTTTCAATTTCGTGCTCAATAGCTACTTGGCGCTTTTCCTTAATCGCTTGCTCGCCCACTTGTTCTGCTCGCAAGCGTTCTGTTTCCCCCATATTGGTTTGGAAAACTTGAAGAGCTTGAGCCATTTGCCCGATCTCATCTTTGCGATCGACACCTGGAACTGCGGCGTTGAAATCGCCATCGACAATTTTCCCCATAGCCCTCGTCGTTGCACTAAGCGAGTTGCTTACCTTGTGTGTGGTGTACCAAATGGTGAAGCAGATGATGAGGGCCACACCAATGGCGATCAAAAGTTCGACGATTAGGATTTGTTTTGCTGACGACAGATGTTGTGCGACGCTTTTTTGATTAGAGGCCGCTGCGGAATTCAATAAAGAAATTGCCGTTTGTAGCGCCTCTTCAGATTGAGTGAAAAGCGTGTTGAAATCTGTTTCGTAAGTGGCGTTCTCACTGTTGGCGAACAACTGTAAGCGCAGAGCCTGATACTCAGTAAAATACTTTTGCTTTAACGTTTGGATGTCAGCCTTAACTTCATTGGACAATTGCTCGCTGTCACGGGCGGCCCAAAGCGCTTCCCAAGCCTGCAGAGCCTTGCCATGGTTTTCATTCATGTAGGCAATGTCATCGCGCAAAAGTGGAGATTTGCGCGCGGTTGCAATCGCGAACAATGTGCGTTCACGTCCGCCATATTCGCGGATGGTCCAAGCTCGTTGTACCACAAGGTCTGTTGCAATGATGCGTGAATCAACCTCCATCATGTGGCGACGGATTTGACTTGATAGTGCGTTGAATTCGGAAACGACTTTCTTGATCTCAATTGGGATGTTTTCAACTCTATCTTTGGCTCTTTTGTTGAGAGGAAGGTTTAAAAACGGCATTGCTTCTTTGCGCAGCGCTTGTGTCTTCGCCTTTAGCTCCACCAAACGATCAAGATATGTTTGGCGCGCAGGGATGTGAGTTGCAGTCGTCAAAAGCGTTTTGACTTGATCAAACAAACGGCCTGATAGTTCGCTCTGTGTTTTGAGCATTTTACCAATTTCAGGAGAGAGCGGCTCATCTAAATTGAGCGCTACTTGTGTCAAGGAACGCTCTAAAGACAATTCAATTGTTGCTTTAGATAAAGAAGTGCCGATCTGCACAGCTTCGGCTGAGGTTTCTAAGTTGCGAAGTTTATTCCAGCCATCAAGCATGGTCATGCTCAATAATCCAAAAATTATCAAAGCAATCATCACGTTGCTCGCCAGCATAATATTGCGAATAGAAAACAAAGCCACACCCATTTCAAACTGAATAAAATCCAATTTTTTACATGTATTAGTTAATAGGGTCTTTCTTTGTCTCTATATTTCAGCATTAACATTTCTTGAGTTAATAGTTATATTTTGATTTCTGTTGAATTAAAATAAATTAATTGTTGAATTTTATTATATTGTTTTTGATTTTTGGGGCAAATTTCGAATTTTTCTAAATATTTTGATTTTTATATTCGCCCTCTTCAGGGTCAGGCTCTAAATTATTCGGCAAGAGTACTTCCGCCGTCCAAAGAAAATGTGTTGCTAACACGTTGAAGGCAGGCAAAGAATGCTGTGGTTTGCATTCTCAATACATGCGGAGCTTATCAGCATTTAAAGCGAGAGTGCTTTGTACAATGTTCTTTGGGGGAAGTGATGCGTTCAAGTGATGGAAAAACGAGAGATCTGGTAACAAGCCAACCAGGGGCTGGTTGGGATTATTCAAAGACACGGCATCCCTATTTTGAAATTGAACGCCCAAAGGGGCCACATTATTGCATTTATAATCGGCGGCACATGGCTGTGTGTTTTGATGATCATTCAACACAAGAAGGTTATTGGCGATTGCGCCAGAAGGCGGCCGTTTTGAACACGGGTGAATTCCCTATTCAATTTGAAGGTCCTGATGCTGAGCGTCTGCTTGATAAGCTCTTCACTAAAGATATCACCAAGGCAAAGGTGATGCGCTGTGCTTACGGTTTGGCTTGCTATGAGGATGGCGGCTTGATTGTTGATGGTATTTTGCTGCGTTTGGCTGAAGACAAGTTTTGGTATGCGCAAGCAGATGGCGACTTTTACAGTTGGGCGCGGGCTCATGCTGCTGGTATGGATGTAAAAATCTCTGATCCAGATGTATTCGTGTCGCAGGTGCAAGGGCCAAATGCGCTCAAGATTTTAGAAGCCGCATGCGATGATGGTATGCCGTCGCCCTTTGGTTATTTTGCCGTTGCAAAGGTTAGTTTGGGTGGCCAAGAGGTGATTATCACCCGCACTGGTTATACCAATGAACTGGGGTGGGAGTTTTATACCGAACCTCACCATGACCCGGAGGCTTTATGGGCGCACCTTAACGAGGTGGGTAAACCATTTGGGATGGAAATTTTCGGTTTGGATGCCATGAATATTCGCCGGATCGAAGCGGGTATTTTAAACGCTGGCTCTGACTTTAATGAGACAACCACGCCCTACGATGTGGGCCTTGGTCGCTTTGTTGACGAAGATAAAGGCGATTTTATTGGTAAAGCTGCTTTGCAAAAAGCGTCGAGGCAACCACGTCATTTTGGGGTGAAGTGCGATGGCGGCGAACCGCTTATTTCTTCCCCTGTTGCCGTGGATGGTGAAACAGTGGGTATTATCACAGCAGGCGCCATCTCCCCTTATCTTGGGCATGGTATCGGCTACGCACTTATGGAAACAACGCAATATGGCGAAGGCAGTATTGTAACAGTTGGTTGCCGTGATGGTTCAATGCAAGCCGCGACACTTGTAGCGCTACCGTTTTATGACAAACGAGCTGAAATTCCCCGTGGCAAGCTTATTGACGTTCCTGACGCGCGTTGATTGCTGTTTTATGAACAGTCGTGTCATCTAAAAATGACCCACAGCGATTGGTCTATTTGATAAAACCAATGCTGTGGGCAAGTTCACTCATGGTCGGAGTTCTAAGGTTTTAACCCTAGCTGATGAAGCATTCACGCGCTAATTTCATGGCTTTATAAGTGCCCTTTAAATCAACGACGAATGCATGTTTGGTTTGGGGGAAGACGACCATTTCATATTTGGTCGCAAGGTCTTTTTTGAATTGTTCGTTTCTGGTTAAAATGTAACCGCCTGAATATCCGCCCGTTATGTGCTTTGAAATGCCGGTCGCGGTACCTGTGTAAATATTACCATCTATGCTTACGGCGATTTTTGATTTTTTCCCATCCTTGATGTGGAGGTGTTTTGTGGTGAAAACGCCAAGATAACCAATGCTGATGTCATCTTTCGTCACACCCATTTGGATGGCCCCTGATTCATCAATGCTTGAAAGGAAACAATGGCGGCTGGTGTTGTTTTTATAAACTGTCCAGCCTTCAACTTGACCGTATTGAACAATATCATCTGACGCATTTGGCAGCGGGCTCTCAGCTAAGGCTGATGTTGCTGTCGTCACCGTTAGGGCAAGTGCCATAGCGATTTGGGTAAGTGTTTTCATGTTTGGTCCTTCCTGCGCAATTGCTTAAAACAAATGCAAATGATGCTTCTTAAAATAGGTCGCAATTTATGATGCGAAGCTAGAGATTTAGAAATGTTTTGAGTAGCTACTATTTTCAAATAAAGCTTATTCAGATGATGGATGACTTTGCTCTCATTTGGTGCGATACATCATTGAATTGAGAGTGCATTATTGTATTGAAAGTGCATTTTTGACGCGGACATATAGTGCGTTTGGAATTTTGAATTAATGTCTTATTTGAGAAATTTTGACCTGAATTTATTACGGGTCTTTGATGCAATTTACGATACAGGTAGTGTTTCAGCTGCGGCCCGTAAGCTGGCTGTTAGTCAACCCTCCATCTCCCGTGAGTTAAACAGGCTGAGAGACCATTTCGATGACCAGCTGTTTGTTCGTTCCGGCAATGGTGTCGCACCAACTGCGAAAGCCAGTAGCATGCTTGTGGATGTGCGAGATGTGCTGTCGTTGATTGACAAAACAATTGATGTTGATGGCGGTTTCGATCCTGCGCGTGATGCGCGAAATTTCAAACTGGCAATACCTGATTTGGTGGAGGTGAAGGTTCTGCCTAGCATTGTGAACCGTTTGCCAATCGATACGAAGCTAACCTTCGAAACTTTTGCATATTCTGATGTTGAGTTGGATAAATCGTTTGCTGACAACGATATTGATGCTGGGGTTTTTCCGTTTATTCCTGATGCGCCTGATTTGGTTTATCGCCCCTTGTTTTCTGATCAAGGCGCACTCATCACACGCAAAAATCATCCCGTTATGAGCAACGGACTGTCTCTTGCTATTATGGATAAGCTACGATTTATCTTGTTGCCCAACCATATCTATAGGCTGTCGCGTTTGGCAGAAAATTTGAGTGTTCAAGGCATTAAGCCCAACGTTGTTTGTACAACACATAAAGTGTCGTCGATCCCTCAAATTGTATCGTGCACAGACCTTGTGTCATTCTTGCCGCTTGAATATGCGACGGTTCTTAGCAAAGCTTGGGACATTGATGTTTTTCCATTGCCAGATTTTCAAGAAACCAAGCAAAATGTTTATCTTGCCTATCTGCGAGGAAAAGAGAACGATCCTGCTGTGACATGGCTATGTTCCGAAATTGAAGCTGCTTATGCTAAGTGAGTTGAGTTGAATTTGGGCCTATTGAGGTGCGGAATTTTAAGCGTGAACCTAAGGTCTTTGGTGTGTGTGCTTGTGAGGTATTCTTATTTCTGGCAGCACAGAACAGATAAGGTAAAGCTGTTGGAAGAACAGAGCGAATGATGATGAGCGATACCAAATTACGCGAACAAATTTGTATGATGGCAAAGTCCATGTTCGATCGCGGGCTCACAGGTGGAAGCACAGGTAATATTTCGGCTCGAACTGATGATGGCGGGCTTCTGGTTTCTCCAACAGGCACCAGCTTTGGTCGCCTCGACCCTGCTAAACTTAGCCGCTTTGATAAGGACGGTGTCTTTTTGGGTGGTGACGCGCCGACCAAGGAAATGCCGTTGCATGCCGCCTTTTATGATACGCGCTCAACGGCTGGCGCAGTGGTGCATTTGCATTCGTGCCATTCCGTCGCACTATCGCTCCTACCTGATGCGAATGAGGATGATTTCCTGCCGCATTTTACGCCTTACTCCATCATGAAGTTAGGCAAGGTGAAGTTGCTGCCCTATTTCCAACCAGGTGACCCTGAAATGGGTCAAGCTGTCAGAGGTCTTGCTGGCAAGCGCTCTGCCGTTATGTTGGCCCACCATGGTCCGGTTGTCGCGGGCAAAGACATTGAAGCGGCCTGCAATGCGATCGAGGAACTAGAAGAAACCGCGAAATTAGCGTTACTGCTAAAAGGCTTTGATGCGAAAGTCCTTGATCAAACGGCGATCAAGAACATCGTTACGGATTTCAATGTTGAGTGGGATAGCTGAGAATGTTGGCGCTAGGATAAGACTTTTCAAACCCAGAATGAATTTCTGAGTGAATGAGATGATAAAAGTAACGCCCGCCGTCAAGCTTTAGAGGCTTGTGAAGGTTAGATTTATCATTTGGGTTTTCATCGATATAGAGACAACGCAGCTAGGGCTTAGCGTCTGCAATCTACCATCTTTTGGTTTTAGTAATTTATACATAAAATTTGGTGGAGCCTAGGGGAATCGAACCCCTGACCTCTTCGCTGCCAGCGAAGCGCTCTCCCAGCTGAGCTAAGGCCCCGACCGATGCGCTAACTGCTGTGCGTTTAGCGCTTGGGAAAAGGCGGGTTACGCCGCCTTTTATCGTCTTATTTCTGCTTGCGGTTAAAATCAAGCAGATTGTGGCGACTTAAGTGTCTTTGTCGCCGTCTTCTGTATCCACGATCAAATCGCTGACGTCGTCGTTGTCGTCATCGTCTGTCTCAAGGAAGGTGTTGTCGTCATCTTCAATGGTGATTTCGTCGTCGTCGTCATCGCCATCAAGACTTGGAATTTCTGAACCGTCGCCTGCTGCTTCTGCATCGGCTTCTTCCAGTGATACGATTTCAGCACCAGCTACTTCTAGCTCGTCTTCCTCATCATCATCATCTTCTTTAGTTTTTGCCGCAGGTTTTTCTTTGGCAGCCTGCTTCACGCTTTCAGCTTTTTCAGCTTCAAAGAAAGAGAGGGGATAAGATTCACCAGAATAAGGTGAAACAATCGGGTCTTTGTTTAGATCGTAAAACTTTTTGCCGCTCTCTGGGCAAACGCGCTTTGTACCAGCTTCTGGATTAGCCACGATGGACCTCACAAACTTAATAGGGTTCTTGGAATTTCAGGCTTGTTAAACCGCGAAAGCGCGGCTGTCAAAGTCAAATTGCATAGAACGGGCATTGTTGTGGTCAAAAGCATGCGTTCTTTGTGAAATAAGCGCAATAAATGCCAATTATCTTGTGATGAAGAAGGGTGACGCGGCTTTTTGACCATGCTAAAGACCTTGGTACAAACGCAATTCAAGCTTGATATTATGAATACCGAAAACAATGCTGCCGTTAATGAGGCGGATTTAGCTGTGTCTGCGAGCGATAGTTTAGCGCCACACTCTCTTACTCCAATGACTTCAAAGCCTGTTCAAGATGGCTTGAAGGGTTCCGTGCGTGTGCCCGGTGATAAATCGATTTCGCATCGTTCTTTAATGTTTGGAGCACTTGCCATTGGCAAGACGCAGATCAAGGGCCTTCTTGAGGCAGATGATGTGATCGCCACGGCTAATGCCATGCGGGCACTTGGTGCAAATGTTTCAAAAGATGATGATGGGGTCTGGTCTGTCTATGGCGTTGGCGGATTGCTGGAGCCAAGCGAGCCATTAGATTTTGGCAACGCTGGAACAGGATCTCGGCTTTGTATGGGGTTGGTTTCTGGCAGTAAAATCAGTTGTACTTTCGTTGGTGATGCCTCTTTGACGTCGCGTCCGATGGGCCGCATCTTAAACCCACTTCGTGAGATGGGTATTCAAGTGAGTGCCGCTGAGGGCGATAGACTTCCGGTTACGATTACAGGCCCCGATATGGTTTTGCCGATTGAGTACCGTGTGCCGATGGCATCAGCACAGGTGAAATCTGCTGTTTTGTTAGCGGGCCTTGGTTCGCCCGGTGTCACCACCGTTATCGAACCTGTGATGACCCGCGACCATACTGAAAGAATGCTGCAAGGCTTTGGTGCTGATTTGACTGTTGAAACGGATGACGACGGTGTGCGAACCATTCGCCTTGTTGGTCAGCCTGAGTTGAAGCCGCAAAACATCGATGTGCCAGCTGATCCATCCTCGTCAGCGTTTCCAATTATTGCCGCTGCGATTACGCCCGATTCTGATGTGACGGTTGAAAATGTTCTGCTGAACAAGACCCGCACAGGTTTGCTGACTTGCTTGGAAGAAATGGGCGCGAATATTGAGATTTTGAACGAGCGTGAAAATGGCGGCGAAACAGTTGGTGAGGTGCGGGTGCGTTATGCAAAGCTTACTGGCATTACCGTGCCAGCAGAGCGCGCGCCGTTTATGATTGATGAATACCCAGTGCTTGCCGTTGCGGCGGCCTTTGCCAGCGGCACCACTAAGATGCTGGGTCTTGAAGAATTGCGGGTAAAAGAATGTGACCGCCTTTCTGCAACAGCTGAAGGCCTAAAAGCCAATGGTGTGGTTGTTGAAGAGGGTGACGATTGGCTGACAGTTGAAGGCGGCGATGGCAGCGTTCAAGGTGGCGGTTCTGTATTGGTTCATATGGACCACCGCATTGCCATGTCATTTTTGGTGATGGGTCTGGCTGCAAAAGCCCCTGTCAGCGTAGACGACACCACCCATATCGCGACAAGCTTCCCAACTTTTGTGGGATTGATGAACGGTCTGGGCGGAAATTTAAGCGCTTAGGCGTTCTAGTTGGAAAAGACTGAAGAGAAATAAATGCCGTTTGTAATTGCCATTGATGGACCTGCTGCTTCAGGCAAAGGCACGCTTGCTCGAAAGCTGGCGCAGCATTACGGTTTTCAGCATCTTGATACGGGCCTGCTTTATCGCGGTACGGCGGCAGCACTTCTTGATGCGGGAAAGTCGTTGGATGATGAGGCTGTTGCAGAAGAAGCTGCCCGTTCTTTGGAATTATCGTCGCTTGATCGTGATGTGTTGTCTGCACACGGTGTTGGTGATGCAGCGTCTCGCGTGGCGGCCATGCCATCGGTTCGTCAGGCACTTTTGGAAGCGCAGCGTAGCTTTGCCGAGCAAGAACCAGGTGCGGTTTTAGATGGCCGTGATATTGCGACTGTGATTTGCCCCAATGCAAATGTGAAGCTGTTCATCACGGCAACCGCTGAAGTGCGCGCTGAGCGTCGCCATAAAGAAGCTTTAGGCAAGGGTGACGACATTGCTTTTGAAACAATCTTGGACGATATCAAGCGTCGTGATGAGCGCGATGAGCGCCGTGCAGAAGCTCCTCTTATTGCTTCTGGAGATGCGGACTTGATTGATACGTCAAAAATGGATATAGAAACGGCGTTCCAGACAGCTTGTGATATTGTCGAACGTTCTCGCTAATTACTGCGAGATTGGACTATTCTTTCGCAAGCTTGATGAAACAAGAACCCGAATGCCTCTTGGCCATGTTCGCAGGCAGCTCGTTAGAGCTTGGTGATCAAACCTAAAAACTGGGTGAGATAACCGCTAAGAGACCGTTCAAACCGAAACACAAACCGCGCCTGCGCTTAAGACCATACCCAGATACGAAGCATATTTTGTCGGCTCTTGTCCGGTCTATTGGTCTTTCTAGGAGAATTGAATTGAGTGAAATGAACCCATCCACTGAGGATTTTGCCAGCCTCTTTGAAGCATCTATGGCAACTGAACTGCCGCTTGAAGGCAGTGTCCTACGTGGTCAAATCGTAGCCTTTGAAAAAGACCTAGCCGTTGTTGACGTTGGTCTTAAAACCGAAGGCCGTATTCCGGTAAAAGAATTTGGCTCTATGTACCGCGACGGCGAATTAAAAGTCGGCGATACTGTAGAAGTCTATGTTGAGCGTATCGAAAACGCGCTTGGCGAAGCGGTCCTTTCTCGTGAGAAAGCACGCCGTGAAGAAAGCTGGGTTAAACTTGAAGTTGCGTTTAACGCGCAAGAAAAAGTAACAGGCCAGATTTTCAATTCAGTCAAAGGCGGCTTCACAGTTGACCTTGATGGCGCGATTGCGTTCTTGCCACGCTCACAAGTGGACATCCGTCCAATCCGTGACGTTGCACCATTGATGAACACACCGCAGCCTTTCTTGATTTTGAAAATGGACAAGCGTCGCGGCAACATCGTTGTTTCACGTCGTTCAGTTTTGGAAGAAACACGCGCAGAACAGCGTTCAGAGCTTGTACAAAACTTGGCCGAAGGTCAGGTTATCGAGGGCGTGGTCAAGAACATCACCGATTACGGTGCGTTCGTGGACCTTGGCGGCATCGACGGCTTGTTGCACGTAACAGATATCGCATGGCGTCGTATCAACCACCCATCAGAGGTGTTGAACATTGGCGAAGCGGTTAAAGTTCAAATCGTTCGTATCAACCAAGAAACACACCGCATTTCATTGGGCATGAAACAGCTACAAAGCGATCCTTGGGATGGCATTGAAGCGAAATACCCACTTGAAGCGAAATTCTCTGGTCGCGTGACAAACATCACAGACTACGGTGCATTCGTTGAGTTGGAGCCAGGCATTGAAGGCTTGATCCACGTTTCAGAAATGTCTTGGACGAAGAAAAACGTTCACCCAGGTAAAATCGTTTCTACCTCTCAAGAAGTAGAAGTGATGGTTCTTGAAGTGGATCAATCTAAGCGTCGTATTTCTTTGGGTCTCAAGCAGACATTGTCAAACCCATGGGAAGATTTTGCAGAGCAGTTCCCTGTTGGCAAAGAAGTCGAAGGCGAAGTGAAGAACAAGACCGAATTTGGTCTCTTCATCGGTCTCGACGGCGATGTGGACGGCATGGTTCACTTGTCCGATCTCGATTGGGAACGTGCTGGCGAAGAAGCCATCGAAGACTTCAACAAAGGCGACATGGTAAAAGCTGTTGTTTTGGATGTTGATATCGACAAAGAACGCATCTCACTTGGCGTGAAACAGCTTACAGGCGACAAGTTTGCTGAAGCAGCTGAATCAGGCGACATTCGTAAGAATGCTGTTGTGACGTGTGAAATCATTGAAGTGAAGGACGGCGGTCTTGACGTTAAGATTGCTGAAACTGATCTGACAGGCTTCATTCGCCGTGCGGATCTTTCGCGTGACCGTGATGGTCAGCGTCCTGATCGTTTCTCTGTTGGTGAAAAAGTTGATGCACGCATCACTAACTTCGACAAGAAAACACGCAAAGTTAGCATTTCAATCAAAGCGCTTGAAATTGCTGAAGAGAAAGAAGCAGTCAAACAGTACGGATCATCAGATTCAGGTGCTTCACTTGGCGACATTCTCGGCGCGGCTCTTAAAGGCCAAGACGACGAAGGCTAAGCCTTTCTCATCGACAAAATTTAAGAAAGCCCGGTTGGTTTCAACCGGGCTTTTTTGTTTGGAACTTAGACTTAGCGCTGATGTGTGGCATTTTGAATGGAAGATGAACATGTAGTTCAGCACAGAGCCAGTTCGTTTGTGCTGTTATGGTGACCATAGAGAACAGGGTAGCTTTTCTCAGTATCGTTTCAAAATAAGGGGAATTACAATGTTGATCGTCAGCAAATCCCACATAAAACCGGGCAGCATCAGCGTATTTTTGACAAAATTTCTTTCACATTTTTTGGGTGTGAAGGTTCAAGGGTGACGTCCTAATACCCACGCGCTTTATTCGCAGATTTCGGTATCGCGCCCTTTTTACGGTAAGCAGCAATGTTAAGTGCTGCCGTCTTGGATGCGGTTATGCGGTTTGTTGGGCCGGAAATATGCGGCAAGACTGTCACGGATGGATGCTGCCAGAAGGGGGATGCTTCGGGCAATGGTTCCACATCGAAAACATCCAATACGGCATGGTCGATATGACCGCTATCAAGGGCTGCGATTAAATCATCGTCGTTGATAATCGGGCCACGGGCAAAGTTGATAAGGCTTGCCCCTTGCTTCATTTCTGCCAAACGTTTGGCGTTTATCAGGCCGCGTGTTTGGCTGGTTAGCGGAATGAGGCAGACGACAATATCAACCTCTCCAAGCATGGCTGTTAGGCCATCGTCTCCCGAGTAGGTTGTGATCCCCTCAATTGATTTTTCTGAACGGCTCCAGCCTGAAACGGTAAAGTTCTGTTTCATCAAAGCGTTTGCGGCTTCAAGGCCTAAATTGCCCAGCCCTACAAAGCCGATATGCTTGCCGCCTGCGTATCCGAAGTCGTGTTCATACCAAGTATTCTCTCGTTGTTGCTTGGTATATTTGGGCATGTTGCGGTGAAGATAAAGGGTCCATGCAAGCACCGCTTCCGCCATAGCTCGCGCCATCTCAGGGTCTTCAAGACGGACGATTTCAAAGGGAGCGTTGGCCATTTGCCCCATCATCTTTTCAACGCCTGCCCAAAGCGACTGAACCCATTTAAGATTTGGCAGTGTTTTGAGGGCTTCAGGGTCGGGGTCTGCAACAATGGCAAGGTCGGCTGCCAATCGTTCCTCAGCGCTTAAATCTTCAATCCGTTTGACCGTTTCTTCAGGCATTGCGCTTGCCAAATGGTCAATCCATTTATCCACGGAGGTTTTCTTGTTATTTGATACGAAAGGAATGACAGATTTCATTGCATTTCCCAATGAGTGGCTAAATTGATGTTCTATAGCCAGATTAAGGCCTTTCATTTTGAAAACAATGGCCTTTTTCCTTTTCATATGCTTGACAAGTGCATAATAGTGCACTCAACTTTACCAAGGGGGAAGTAGATGAGCGTGACACAAGATCAAATTCTTGATCGCCGCAGAATGCGGCGCAAGCTAACGGTATGGCGAGTGGTATCATTCGTTGCAGTTGGCATTGCAATTGTTGCCCTATTAGGTGCTGTGGCGATTGCGACAGATAGCTCATTTAAATCGGCACAGCCCCATATTGCGCGTGTTCCTATTTCTGGTTTTATTTCCAATAGCCGTTACGCGCTGAAACGCCTTGAGAAATTGCGTAAAGACAAAAATGTTAAAGGCGTGATTGTTGCCATTGATTCACCGGGCGGCACCACGGTTGGTGGTGAAGCGCTGCACAATGCAGTGCGGGCAATCGCCAAGGAAAAGCCGACAGTTACAAGCATTGGGAGCCTTGCCGCATCAGCAGGGTACATGATTGCGGTTGCCAGTGATCATATTGTTGCGCCACGCACATCGATTGTCGGCTCCATTGGCGTCATTGTTCAATATCCAAACGCAACGGAGCTTTTAGATAAGCTTGGTGTTCGGGTTGAAGAGATCAAATCGTCGCCAATAAAAGCCGAGCCTTCACCGTTTAACGAAACACCGCAAGCAGCCCGCGATATGTTGGAGAACATGTTGCTTGATACCTATCAATGGTTTGCTGATTTGGTGAAGGAACGTCGCGGCTTTTCTGATAGTGATAGCGAAGGGCTGCTTGATGGTTCCGTTT
>JBDVXS010000038.1:0-15210 GCA_039964305.1 Hyphomicrobiales bacterium | reverse complement strand
TGTTCAAGACCGTATGCAGCAAATGATTGGGTGCCCAGAAGAAATTGCCCTAAATTCTGGTTGGCTTTCGAAAGACGAACTAAGCGCCATATTGTCCAAGAGGGCTATTAAAAACCACTATTGCGATTACCTCTATTCACTTTTGTAGATTTTTAAATTTTGCAAATACAAAGCGCACACCACATTTCTACTGCCCTTCTCTGCGCTATCCCTGCCGGCCCAACGAGGAAACTCTTGTGTTAAAATAAGCGTCTAGACAGTGCATCGTTGGATTTTCAATCACGGTTGAATGCCTGTTATATGAACGAAAACGGCCAAAACCCTAGCCTTCAAGCCTTGAAAAATAATGCTCACAATAACCCATATGGGTTATTGTAAAGCGAAAATTCGCGATCTAACATTTTAGATATTGTAAATAAGGAAGTTTATTTAATAAATACTGATTTTGCTGTGCGTTGTAATCACTGAATACTCAATGGTTGCGCAGCAATATAACGAAAATACTTTAAGTTAATGGTGGCAAGCATCAGAGCAGATTAAAGGCTCAGGTTCAAATCATTCATGGCAATAATTGCCGCAAGCTGCCCGCTGGACAATTAGTCTAGCGGGCATTTTTTATAGTACGCAATCCCAGTAGAATAGCTACAGTATCGCTTCAAACAAAGCTTTGGTGTTTTCCGCAGTCATCTCGATCGGATTGCCACCTGTGCTTGGGTCACGCAAGGCAGCCTCCGTGAGAGCCTCAATATTGGCATCAGTGACACCCAACTCAGTCAGAGTTTTGGGAATAGCAAACGATGCATTGAAGTCATCAACGAAAGCACAAAACCCGTCAAAACCACCATCAATGCCGAGGTAAGCTGCTGCCATATCAAAACGATTACGGATAGCATCCGCGTTGAACTTCAAGACCTCAGGCATACAAACAGCATTGGTTGTACCGTGGTGGGTGTGGTGCATAGCGCCAATTGGGTGGCTGAGGGCATGAATAGCACCCAATCCTTTTTGGAACGCTGTAGAGCCCATCGCAGCGGCACTCATCATATGAGCGCGCGCTTCAAGGTTTGCCCCATCGTTATAAGCAATCGGCAAGTTGTCTTTCACAAGCCGCATGCCTTCTAGCGCAATGCCTTGGCTCATTGGGTGATAATGCGGGGAAGAATAGGCTTCAACACAATGGGCAAACGCATCAAGGCCTGTGCCTGCTGTAATGAACTTTGGCATACCGACGGTAAGTTCAGGGTCGGCAATGACGACGGCTGGCAGCATTTTCGGATGGAAGATAATCTTCTTCTCATGTGTTTCAGAATTAGTAATGACGCTGGCTCGGCCAACCTCAGAGCCAGTGCCTGCTGTGGTTGGCACAGCGACCACGGGTGCGATGCCATCAGGGTCTGCTCGTGTCCACCAATCGCCAATGTCTTCAAAGTCCCACATGGGGCGTGTCTGTCCCGCCATGAAGGCAATAACTTTTGCAAGGTCCAAGCCTGAACCACCGCCAAAGGCGATTACGCCATCAAAACCACCATCGCGGTAAAACTTCACGCCCTCATCCGCGTTTTTGTCTGTTGGGTTTGGGTCAACATTTGCAAAAAGTGCCGCACCCAAGCCCGCCTCTTGCATGAGGCTCAAAGTACGCTTGGTAATCTCCATATCCGCAAGACCACGGTCTGTTACCAACAGCGGCTTGGTGATGCCAGTACTTGCACAAGCATCAGCAATTTCAGCAATACGCCCTGCTCCAAAACGGATTGGCGTTGGATAGTTCCAGTTAGCGGTCAACGTCATGTCGTACTCTTCTTCATATGATAGGATTTAGGGCGTGTGAGGTTGTGATATCCAATCACAGATAATCCCCCACCACGCCCCGTATTCTTGCAACCAGTCCAGCACAAGGCTGGGTCCAGATAATCGCAACGGTTCATAAAGACGGTACCTGTTTCAAGCTGTCTGCCAATCTCAAAGGCTTTATCGGCGTCTTCTGTCCACAAGGAGCAGGTTAGGCCGAACTCACTGTCATTCATAAGGGCAATGGCCTCTGCATCGTCTTTAACGGACATAATGCCGACGGCTGGGCCAAAAGTTTCGTCCCGCATAATCCGCATATCATGGTTCACGTTGGTCAGAATTTGCGGCGTTACATAGGCGCCACCATCATCTTCGGCAAAGGTTGGAATATGGGCCGTAGCGCCCTGCCCAACTGCCTCATCAATTTGCGCGCGCACTTCCTCGGCAAAACGAACATTCGCCATCGGGCCAATGGTCGTATCCGCCTCTAGCGGATTGCCAAGCTTATAAGTCTTAACCAGCGCGACAGCCTTCTCAACAAACGCCTCATAAAGGCTCTCATGCACATAAATGCGTTCAATCCCGCAGCAACATTGGCCTGAGTTGAACATGGCCCCATCAATCAATGTATCAACAGCTGCATCAAGGTCAGCATCTGCTCGCACGTAGCCTGGGTCTTTGCCGCCTAGCTCAGTAGAAACAGCCGTAAACGTGCCAGCTGCCGCGCGCTCCATCGCTTGTCCACCACCAACAGAGCCTGTGAAATTCACAAAACCAAAGGAGCGTTCAGCAATCAAATTGGATGTTGTATCGTGGTCGAGAACGACATTCGTGAAAACGCCTTTCGGCACACCAGCCGCTTCAAAGGCATCGGCCAAATGTTCGCCCACAAGCAGGGTTTGCGAAGCGTGTTTTAGCACCACCGCATTACCTGCAATCAACGCAGGTGCCACCGTATTGATGGCCGTCATATAGGGATAATTCCAAGGAGCAACAACCAAGACCACCCCGTGCGGTTCACGTTCAATTTTGCGGATGAAATCATCTGATTGTTCAAGTTCAATCGAAGCCAATGCGTCTTCAGCAATCGACGCCATATAGCTGGCCCGTTCTTCAAAGCCACCAAATTCACCGCCATACCGCACAGGACGACCCATCTGATTGGCGATAATAGACACCATGCGGTCGTTCGTCTGGCCGATATAGGCAACAGCCTTGTTGACGAAATCAATACGGTCAGACAAGGGCAAAGAGCCCCACGCTTTTTGGGCTTCTTTTGCTTGTTTTACGATACCATTTGCTTCCTCTTGGGATAAAACAGCGCGTTCAGCATAAACAGACCCATCAATGGGGGAGATACATTTAATCGTTTTGCTCACGTTTTAGGCCTTTTCAAATCCACGTGCGATTTCCCAATCGGTCACGGTGCGGTCAAATTCTTCCTGCTCCCATTCGGCGCAGCGCGTATAATGGTCAACAACATAGTCCCCCATCGCTTCACGCAAAAGCGCAGAACCACGAAGAGTTTCGGTTGCTGTAATTAGAGTGCGCGGCACATCCGGCACACTGTCATTATTGTACATATCGCCATCAGCCGGTGGTTCCAGTTCCAACTTATCTTCAATCCCCTTCAAGCCAGCGGCAATAAGGGCTGCCTGCGCTAAATAAGGGTTCATATCAGACCCTGGTATTCGGCATTCAACACGCACCGCCTTAGTATCCGCACCGCACAAGCGAAACCCTGCCGTGCGATTATCCACGGACCATGCGGACTTTGTGGGTGCAAATGTACCTTTTGAAAAACGCTTATAGGAATTGACATAAGGCGCGAAGAAGTAGGTGCAGTCACTGGCGTAAGCGATGAGGCCCGCCACAAAATGCGTCATCAATTCAGACATGCCGTGCTTACCCTTGGGGTCATGGAACACGTTCTTGCCCTCTTGCCATAGCGACATATGCACATGACTGGCACTACCAACACGGTCTTGATGCCATTTTGGTAAGAAGCTTGCCGAGTGGCCCTTTTGCCAAGCAATTTCTTTCGTCGCATGTTTGGCAATGGTGTGGTGGTCTGCACAGGCGAGAGCATCGGCGTATTTGATATTCAACTCCTCCTGCCCTGCTTCTGCTTCACCCTTGGTATTTTCAACGGGAATGCCAGCCGCATACAAATGATTACGCAACGGGCGCATCATGTGTTCTTCTTTTGACGTTTGCAGGATGTTGTAATCTTCGTTGTAAGGGCCGAGTGGTTGAAGGTCGCGATATCCTTCGCGCCGCAATTCATCCAATGGCTTTTGGAAGATGAAAAACTCAAGCTCTGTCGCCATCATCGGGTTTAAACCGACCGCTTTTAAGCGCGCAATTTGTTCTTTCAAAATCTGACGCGGCGAATGCGGAACAGGCTTGTGGGTGTGATGGTCCAATATATCACACAGAACCATCGCCGTTCCCTCCAACCAAGGCATTAAGCGCAAGGTGGAAAGGTCTGGTTTCATAACATAGTCGCCATAGCCATCACGCCAACTAGAAGAAGCGTAGCCATCTGGTGTTGCCATCTCTAAATCTGTGGCGAGCAGATAATTACAGCAATGGGTCTCCTCATAAGCACTTTCGAGAAAGTTGGAGATATGGAACCGCTTACCCATCAAACGACCTTGCATATCAACAAGGCAAACAAGAACAGTGTCTATCGCCCCGCTTGCTGCTTGCTCTTTTAATGTGTCGAAGGTCAAAGGCGTGGTCATGAAACGATATCTTTCAATTGATGATTATAAAAAAACTGCGGGATGAATTGGGACATCCCGCAGCCTTTACTGCGTTAAGCTTTAGCCATAGCGATATGGACGGCCAGCTTTCTGCATATCGGCGTTGTACTTACGGAAAATATCAACGATTTTCGCTTTGGTTTCAGATTCTGCGGCAATTTCATCCCAGAACTTAATCGCGGCATTTTCCACTTGTGCCCATTCAGCATCTGGAATGGTTGTAAGCTTCATCTTCGGACCATTGACGCGAAGGTTTGCTTCACCGCCCCAGTACCACCACTGACGGTAGTAATGGCTTTGCTCCATACAAACTGTAAGCAGCGCTTTCAGGTCATCAGGAAGCTCGTTCCAACGCTCCATGTTGGAGAAGAAGTGGCCAATCCACGCACCAGAAATATTGTTGGTGAGGAAGTAGTTGGTCACGTCAGCCCAGCCAACTGTGTAGTCTTCGGTGATGCCTGACCATGCGATGCCATCAAGTTCACCTGTTTGAACGGCAACCTCAATATCTTCCCAAGGAAGGGTAACAGGTACCACGCCAAACTGTGCGAGGAAGCGGCCCGCTGTTGGGAAGGTGAAGACCTTTTTGCCCTTCAAGTCAGCCAATGAATTGATTGGATCTTTGGTCGCAAAATGGCATGGATCCCAAGCGCCCGCAGAAATGTGCTTTACGCCGACTTTGGAATATTCTTCATCCCAAATTTCTTTCAAACCATATTGGTTGAATAAAACGGGCACATCCAAAGAGTAGCGAGAACCAAATGGGAAATAGCCGCCGAAAACGGTTACTTCTGTTGGTGATGCCATTGAATCATCATCTGATTGCACAGCATCAATTGTGCCCCGTTGCATCGCTTGGAACAGCTCGCCTGTTGGGACAAGTTGGTCAGCGAAGAACAATTCAATCTGCATTCTATCGCCAGCAATCTTGTTGAATGTGTCGATGGCAGGTTTCACCACATGTTCTGCCAAAGCGGCACCCGCATAAGTCTGCATGCGCCACTTTATTGTCGATTGCCCAATGGCGGGTGTCGCCAGTGCAGCGGCTGGGGCTGCGAGTGCAGCTCCCTTGATAAAGGTACGTCTTGTTGTCATCTCAGTATCTCCTTGCTGTTAATCGTGTCGTTCTAATTCTCGCTTTTTACAGCGCTTAATTTCCGTAAACCGTTTGCGGCAACCACAAAGCAATCTGCGGGAAAATCATAATTGTCACCAAGGCCAAAACCATGACGGCAACGAAGGGAATGATGGAACGATAAATATCGCTCAATGTAATTTCGGGCGGCGACATGGCGCGCATTAAAAATAGGTTGTAGCCGAACGGCGGCGTCATATAGGCGATTTGGGTCGTGATCGTATAAAGCACGCCATACCAAATCAGGTTGAACTCAAGCGCACCCACCAGCGGAATATAAAGCGGTGCGACGATCACCAGCATTGCCGTATCGTCCAAAAAAGTTCCCATAAGGATGAAGCTAAGCTGCATCAAGATCAAGATCATCCAAGGAGACAGGCCAAGGCGCTCTGTAAACAGGCTCTCAATCGCCTTCACCGCACCCAAACCATCAAACACCGCGCCAAAGGCAAGAGCTGCAAGAATGATCCACATGAACATGCAGGTAATGCCGAGCGTGTTTTTCAAAGATGTTTCAAAAATTTGCCACGTCATGCGCCGCTTCAAGACGGCGGCAAGGAAGGCTGTCATTGCGCCAATGGCGGAACTTTCAACCAAGGATGTCCAACCGTTCACGAACGGGATCATCATGGCGAAGAAAATACCAAACGGTAAGAGGCCTGCAAACAGAAGACGGATTTTCTCCGCTTTCGGCATGTCGCGCTCTTCTTCCGATAGCACTGGCCCAAGCGATGGGTTCATGCGGCAGCGCACAGCAATGTAAATCACGAACATGGCAGCCATCAACAAGCCCGGCACAATGCCTGCCAACCAAAGCTGACCAACAGGCTGGCGCGCAATCATGGCGTAAAGCACCAACACAACAGAAGGCGGCACGAGAATACCAAGCGAGCTACCTGCCTGCACAACACCCGTGACCATGCTCTTATCGTAACCACGGCGCAAAAGCTCTGGCAGCGCAATGGTCGCGCCAATTGCCATGCCTGCAACAGAAAGACCGTTCATGGCAGAAATCAACACCATCAAACCGATAGTCCCAATGGCCAACCCTCCCCGCAATCCACCCATCCAAACGTGGAACATGCGGTAAAGGTCATCGGCAATGCGGCTTTCAGACAAAATGTAGCCCATGAAAACGAACATTGGCACGGTCAATAGCGGATACCAGCGCATCAATTTAATGCTTTGAGAAAACGCAATATCGAAGCCGCCACGATCCCCCCAAAGGGCAAGGGCTGCAATAACAGCCACAAAGCCAATCGCCCCAAAGACGCGCTGTCCCGTGAACAGCAAAACCATCATGGTGGCAAACATAAGAAGAGCGATCATTTCATAAGACATACTCAGACCTCCTCCCCGCGAAGACGCAGAACGTCTTTGGCAAGCTCAGACAATGCCTGCGCCAACATCAACAATATGCCAACGCACATCAGTGATTTGATCGGCCACAAATAAGGCCGCCAAATTGTTCGGCTTCGTTCTAAGGTGCCCGTTTCTTTTTCACCTGTTGCCAGATCAAAGAAAAAACTAAGTGGCTCTGAACCGAAGTAACCGAGGGAATAAGCCGTCGAGCTTAATCCGCCCCACAACATGACAACCAAATAGGCCAAAAGGCAGAAGACCGTGACAGCATCCACGATCGCCTTTTTCTTGGGCGACCATTCCTCGTAGAAGAGGTCCATACGGACATGGGCACCGAGTTGAATTGCATAAGGCCCGCCAAGGAAGAAATAAGCAATCATCGCGAATTGAGCGACTTCCAATGTCCAAAGGGAGGGTTGATCGGCGGCCTTGCTGATGGTTGACCACAACAACACGGCAATCATCGCAAAGATGCCAAACATGATGATGCGGCCAATGCGGTAATTAAAGGCATCAACAACGGTAATGAAGGTTCTCAACACGATCATTGCGCCACCTTCCTTGATGTTTCAATGGAGCCAGCTTGCACAGCAGCCTTAATCCAACCAACCAGAACCTCAGCCATCGCCGCGCACTGGTCTGAGGTGGTAATCAAATCGCTGCGAATTTCGAGCATCACATTGAGAATGCCCCTCTTCACAGCATGGTGCGCCAATGTGTGCGTTACACCATCATCTTGGCCGTAAGGCTCATTAAGACGAATATCGTAACCTGCCGCCACTTGCTTTAGAGCAAGCGCAAAGCGGTCATCAACATCGTGCAAAATGCCAACCTCCACCGCACGCTTCTCACCCTTATAAACAGGGGTAAAACTGTGCATGGTGATAAGCACCGTATGCGGCTCACCTTTATCAAGCACGTCTGATAAGAGCTGCTCAAACGGCAAGTAGCATCCTTTGATGCGCTCGCTCTTTTGTTCGTCATTTAGGTTTTGATTGCCTAAGATTGAATAAATCTCGCTGTTGGCAGGCATTGCGTCATGGGCTTCTGGCGGACGATTACAATCATAGACCAAGCGAGAAATTTTACTGCTTACCAAAGGCGCGTCGAGCAGCTCTGCCATTATCGACGCGGTTTCCATCGCGCCTATGTCCCAAGCAATGTGTCTCGTCAAAACATCGCCTGCCAGGCCAAGCCCATCAAGGCGCTCTGGAATATAGTTGCTGGCATGTTCGCAAACGAGCACAATGGCGTGGTTTCCCGCTGGGTTTACCACTTGCGCAACCTCTCCAAACTCAGAACTGGCGACTACTTGTTTCAAACGCTTGCCCTCACAATGTAAAATATTCTTCAGAGCAAACGCTTATGTCAATCCTTTTTCGTATAATTTTTTACATTCGATTATTAAATGTGCATATTTTGACGTTTGGTTCTAAAATGCGCTAAGATATGTGCATTAAATGCGAGGGCACTAGGTTGAGTTTGGATACAATTGCGGAAAAGCTGCGTCTTAATGATGAGCAGCTCACTCGGTCAGAGCGCCAACTCAGCGATGTGATTTTGCAAAATTATCCCGTCTCTGGTCTGGGAACAATCACCACTCTTGCCAGTGCTGCGAAGGTTTCGACACCAACCGTTGCGCGGCTTGTACAAAAGCTGGGATTTAACGGCTTTCCAGACTTTCAACGCGCTTTGAAGGACGAGCTTGACGAGAAAATTTCCAGCCCGCTTACCAAGCGCGATAAGTGGGTAGATGACGCCCCCGACGCGCATCTCTTAAATCGCTTCACCAAAGCCGTCATCGACAATATCAGCCAATCAATGGCGAAGATTGACCCGCAGGATTTTGATAAAGCCTGTGATTTACTAAGCGATCCAGAACGGAATATTTTCGTTGTTGGTGGGCGTATCACGCGGGCACTGAGCGATTATTTCTTCCTTCATATGCAAGTCATCCGCGAAAATGTGGTTCACATCCCGTCCAACTCAAACGCATGGCCGCACTACCTGTTGGATTTCAAAGAAGGTGATGTGGTGGTGGTCTATGATATTCGCCGCTATGAGAACGGTACACTGAAATTTGCCGAAATGGCCCGCGAGCGCGGCGTTGAGATTATTCTGTTTTCAGATCAATGGGTGTCACCCGTCGCCAATCACGCAACGGTCTGCTTCCCCAACCACATTGCAGCCCCTTCGGCTTGGGATTCGAACATTTCAACCATGTTGATTTCAGAAATCGTGATCGCCGAAGTGCAAGAACGCAATTGGGACACAACCCGCCCGCGCATGGAAGCCCTAGAAGTTATGTTTGATAGAACTCGGTTTTTCAGGAAGTTTTGAACTTTTGGAGCGGGTAGCGGGAATCGAACCCGCATATTCAGCTTGGAAGGCTGCTGCACTACCATTGTGCTATACCCGCATCCGTTGATCACTATAGCACAAAAAACCAGGGGTTGATGGTGGAGGAGGTTGGATTCGAACCAACGTAGGCATAGCCAGCGGATTTACAGTCCGCCCCCTTTAGCCACTCGGGCACTCCTCCCTATCAACGTAACAAGCGGTAAAGCTTGCCTTTCGTCAAATCTGACGGGATATCATCTGGTAATCAGTGATGATCGAACTGGTTTATGGCGATATGAAACCAACCTGTCAATGGAAAATAGTGCGGTAATTTCAACTCTCTCTGTTCTTTCTTGGTTGAAGGGTCTAGGGATGATGAAAATGTGAAACACAAACCCATGGATACGCTTGAACATGAGCATGAGACGCAACCAAAATTCTTCAAAGTCGGGTGATCAAAAAAAACAACAAAGACACACGACCAAACCGAAGAAGCGCCCCTCCCTTGGGTTAAGCGGCGATGAAATCGTACTGTACGGCTCCCATGCGGTGTCAGCAGCCATTGCAAACCCTAATCGGCAGATCAAACGATTCCTTGCAACCGAGCAGGCAGCCGACAAACATTTTGATGAGGCGAAAGCCCGTGGCCTGACCATTGCCGTGGTCGACATTGATGAGATTAACGCCATCACAGGCTCCGGTGCCGTCCATCAAGGCCTTGCCCTCATCACTCGCCCCTTGGAAGGTGGTGACATCCACGATGCCGATACCATGTCATTGGTTGTCGTACTGGACCAAATCACCGATCCGCACAATGTTGGTGCAATCATTCGTTCAGCCGTTGCTATGGGCGCTGAAGCCGTTATTTCAACGCACAAAAACGCGCCGCGCGAAAATGGACTTATGGCGAAAATCGCTTCTGGCGGACTAGACCATATTGAGATGATACAAGTGAGCAACCTCGCCCAGACACTCGACAAACTGCAAAGCTTTGACTTTTTGACTGTTGGTCTTGATAGCGAAGGCCCGAAAGACATGACAGAGAGCCTGCACGGCAAGAAAATCGCGCTGGTGCTGGGTGCTGAGGGCCAAGGACTAAGACGCCTCACACGGGAGCGTTGTGACACTCTTGTTCGTTTGGATATGCCAGGCCCAATTAAAAGCCTCAACGTATCCAATGCCGCCGCCCTATCGCTTTACCTAGCGCGGCAGCATCTTAACGCATAGACGTTTCAGGTTTTCTTACTGGCAATAAGCAGCACCGGAATGGACAACCGTCGCGCTGTCTTCAATTGTGATCACCCGCGCACGGCGATTGCAGCGCGCCAATTCCTGATCGCTCAACGTTTGCTCAGGCTTGATCAATGTTGATGAGCCAATTGCGCGCTTATCGCGAACTTGTTTTGAATAGGCTGTAAATGTCTTCACGTTGCGGATGATGTTCACATCCCCTTTTTGTTCAACGACAACCAGCGCATTGGCTGGAACGGTTGCGACAAACCCTGTCACCGCCATCGACACGGCGAGACCCACAGTTTTGAACATTGTTATTTTCATCATTGGCTTACTTGCTCCTTGAAGGACCAGAATTAAAAGTAAGCGCACCACATCGAGCGATCTGTCTGACCGCCCGCACCAAGGTTAATAGAAAGTAAACGGCAAATTTAATCAAGCCAGTCTTGATCAATTTCCAACAAGTGAAGTGAGAAAAGGCCAGATTTCTTTGGAGTAAAACCGCCCGTATACAATCAGCACCACAACAAGCGCGATCATGAGGGCAGCAACGATCAAGCGTTTTCGAACGGTGGGAGAACCGCCGTGGTCAAATACCATGCCCGCTGCTGTCACCAGCAGGAACAAGCCTGCACCGTTGACCAGAATGTTCAAGTCTTTGGCAAAGGCCCAAAAGTCGCCTTTGAACGGTCGCATAAGTGGTTTGATGTCTTGCCAAAGCCAATAGGAAAGCCCTGCCACAACAGCTGTAAAGGCAACCGTTTTTACAAACCCAAGGGGTGAAAACTGATATGATTCATCGGCCATTAGCGCACCACCGCCGTATCAAGGTCTGCTTTGAAGATCATCAAATCATCCATTTGCAAGACCTCCCCTTCAATCGAAATATAAAGCGATAAGAGCTGCGTAATTTCTGGTCCAAGCAATTTGCCGTTTTTATCCGCCATGAGGAAGAAGCTACGCCCTTTGATTGGTCCTTCGGACACGAAGACGGGTGGCACCCCATCTGTCAGGCATAGCGCCGCGCACGCCTTGTGAGCCAATCCACGACCCGGTCGCATGGCACCTGCATAGCATTTGCCATCACATATCTCGCCCGTCAGCTTCCAACGGCCATGCTTTGTTACTGCTTCTGGATGGTAATCAGGTGGGCTATAATCTTCCGCATCACCAAGCCCTCGCTGGCTACCCACCACTTGCAGCATGGAAAGGTCACCCCGCTGCACCATAAAACCTTCAGCACGCACCATGGTGCCATCAAGTTGTTGGCCACGCTCAATCACGCCAACCTTAGATACACCCGTCAACATAATGGAGCGCGCAGGTTGATCACCCTCGGCTGGAACGCGCAAAACTGGATAAGGCGCATATTCAAGACGACCAATAAATTCCTGTCGTCCTTGGCTCCATAAAATTTCGCCATCACCTGCATCTGGAATTTTGGCCGACGCAAAAATGGAGGTCGCAATCATGCCAGCAACAAAGCCAAACATGGCAAGCGACACAAACCATCCAAGCCCTTTCGGCAGACAGCTCATATATCCTACAAAAAACGGTTCTGTTTTTTCAGTCATAGCGTTTTCTCTCATGCCTCCTGTACATTAAGTACAATCGGTTCAACTTCTGTACCCGGCGCATTGGCGATTGGGTCCAGCAAAATGGTCTCACCATCCAGTTTCAAATTATAGGTAGGTATTTTCTCGGTAAACGGCGCAGGCGCTTGGCCGTTGTGCGGTTGGTATTGATAGCCATGCCACGGGCATGTGACCAAACAGTCAATAATACGCCCCTCACCCAGCGGCCCATTTTGGTGGGCACATGCATTGGAAACAGCTGAAAGCTTGCCATCATACCGAAAGATTGCAACACGCTCATCTTCTTTGAGCGAAATGATTTTTGCCTGTTCGTTCGCAATCTCAGACACCTCACCCACAACAACCCATTCACTCGACGTTGCCTTTTCAGGGTGGTCACTTTCAACACGCCCTTCTTTAAGCGCGGTCCAAAAATGCAATCCACAAACACTCAGCACAGATAAACTGACCAAAATGGTGAAAAACAAGCTCGCATCCCCTTGCAACGCACCAAGCGCCACATGGAAGACGACCGCCGTATAAGCCACATAAATCATCATATGCAGCGCTTTCCACATCGGCGCAGCTAAGAAGCTTAGCCAAAAGTCATGGCTTGTTACCGCCAACACCATCATGATGAGCAACGCAACAATGCCAAACACCTCAAACGGAAAGCCGAGGAACTGGCCATAATCTGTATTGCTGCCAAGCAGGCTTTGATATTGCGAGAAAGAGCTAAACGAGAAATGCCATCCAAGCACTTGGGTTGCGTGGATAAAGGCAACCGTGAACGTAATAACCCCGAAATGACGACGGTTATAAAGGATAGGCAAAAAGCGCTTATCAAGCCGCGCCAACGGCCCGATCAATAAAATCACTGTCAGCATTAAAAACGCACAACTACCAAAGGCGCGAATACGAAGGATTTTACTATCAACGGGCTTACCTTCTAGAAACATAGGCCCGATGTTCAAATAGCCAAAAATATAAACGATGGCGCCAATGATTAGCACAGCATCATAAAAATATTTGTTCTTGTTCCAGATTACAGGCTGATAACTGACCGACATTATTTGGCTTCCTCAAGCAAAACGGGTGCACCATCGCTAGGTGGTGATTGCTTCAACGATAAAACAGCAAAGAACGCGATAGGCACAAGCAGGCCAAACACAAGCCAATACCGACGGTGAAAACGTCTCGCAGCTCGCTTCATGACCCTGCCCCTGTTTTTTCCAGCACCCACCAGCGCCAAAGCACCAACGGCCACAACATACATATGCCAGGTATCAACAACGTACGAAAAGCATAGGAACCGCGTGACCCAGGCTCTACCCGCTCAATGCCGATAGCCAAAAACACAACGGCCACAAGCGCTCCCAACGATAGATAGGTCGTTACGACATAAATAATTGTTTCCGCGTTTTCCATATGTCCCAGCTTTTTAGCGACGATTCTAATTTTGCCCGAACATAACAAAATTTCCCATCACCTCAACTCACAATCCTCTTATTAAGAAAAATTATCATCTCGCCCGTTTTCCATCCCTTCAAACCATTGAACGAACACCCAGGTGAGCTGTAAAATTTGGAATTCTCAATACCAAATCAACGAGATGAAAGATTCAATGTCTGATTTCTCAGTTTTCGACTTGATCTCGCTTTAGCTTTTCTGTAGGCCAGTCCGTGGAGACGTGGCCGAGTGGCTGAAGGCGCGCCCCTGCTAAGGGCGTATACGGGGAACCGTATCGAGGGTTCGAATCCCTTCGTCTCCGCCACCTTATCCTTATAAATCATTGTTTTTATTTGTATATTTGCGCTATGGCATTGCTGGCGCCATCCTTAGTGCCATCCTTTTGTCTTTGCGAAACCTCTTTCAGCGTTTGTTTAAAACCCCAAATCCATTGCCCTTTTTGCGCGAAGGATGATTCACGCTTTTCTCAAGAGAGGAAACACAATGTCTTGCAATCCAATGACACCAGCCAAAGCAGTGACCGGATACGACTTTCACCAAATGCCAGTAAACGCGACTTGCGATCTAATTGAACTATGTGTTGCAGCCGCCAAACAAAACTGGGCGATGGCTGGCTTGCCCACGAAACGCCCGTTGGAAGGCCACATAAACGACAGCCCCTTCATTGCCTTGGTTGAGCTTCACTAATGTACAGCCAAGCGAGCCGTTCAGTGTTTGATTGAAATCTCAGGTGATGATGACCGGACACCCCGCATAGACCATGCCATCCAAGATTATGAGGTGCTGCGATGGTTTGGGAGGATCAGTTGATAACGGCTTAGAAGAGCTAAAACTTCAGCTATGGGGGGGGGAAGCAGTCATCCGCTGCGGTGCAAAATTTGTGAGCACAAAACTCTTAATAAAGCCGTCGAGCGCAAGACTGTTTTCTAGTGTGACATCTTAACTAAGAGCAAAAGCCCTGTAAAAACGATATCTCAAGACCTACTTAACCTGTGTTGGGACAGTAAGGCCATCGACCAACAGGTTGATCTCTTTAGCCTACTTTTAGTGTTATTAGGTTTTGGTCGGTCTACGTGCGTCCATCCATGACATTCTATGTGCAAGCCAGAACTTTGGATAACGTGCCACTAAACTGGCTAAAGGGACAAGTATTTCCCCCTCTATCCAACCATCTTTGGCTGTTAGACCGCCTTCCCTTGGTTCGTATGTCGGGCAAAATGCTCGCAGAGAAATAAAAAGGCCAGTTTCGTTAAGCCACAAGTGCAGTTTTAAACGCTTGATCTGCCGATCAACTGGAATGCGACTATCGTAATCCTCTCTACTTTGCATTGAAGTTGGAACCCACTCACCAACGGGGAAATCAAAAGTAAAAACTTTTTCAGCTAGTGGCATTTTCCCTCGAACACTATTGATGCTCATTTTGTGAAGTAGCTCCTCAATTCCCCAAAGATCAATTCGTAGACTAGGGACACCACTGCTTCCCCGCGTGACAACAAATCCTGTATCTGATGCTATTAGTTCATTAAGCGGCCATATATGA
>JBDVXS010000037.1:0-31886 GCA_039964305.1 Hyphomicrobiales bacterium | reverse complement strand
ACTTTCATCGGCGTAGTTGTTGGGTCTTACTACTCTCCAGACATCTCATTGATCTGGGACTATTCTCACGACAAAGTAAAACACATGATCGCTTATTTTTCGCTGACCTTAATGGCTTGCGCCACGTGCTATCGCTTCAATTGGTCTAAAAAAATCGTCATCATTATCTTCATGCTGGGTGTGTTCATTGAACTTACTCAACCCTTCGCAGGACGATCTGCAAGTTTCCAAGACTTACTAGCGAACTCATTGGGAATCGCCTTAGGCGCATTGGTTGCATCGTGGTGTGGATTTAGGATCCAATTCAAAGGAAATTCTCGCAAGAACCCGAAGGAAAGCATGACGCGGGAAGCGATCCCCTCAGATCTACCACTGCGTTTTTAATCGCAGATCGGGATACTCGATATTGAAAACAAAGATGAGACAGCCCACTGCTGCGCTCAAGGTAAAAGCAACACCCCGAATTTTGATTGCTTACGACCTGAACAAACCTTGTCGAATGGCAATTGCGACAGCATGTATCCGATTGGCTGCATCAAGCTTTTGCATTGCACCGTACAGATGATGATTAACTGTGTGCTCAGAGATCGACAGAATTTTGCCGGTTTCAGAACTAGTCTTGCCATTAGCGGTCCACTTCAAGCACTCTTTTTCACGTGGTGATAACGAACAAGGCGGCAAACCTTTCGAGATGATTTCAGAATTCAAGTTTTCACCAGCATACAAAGCTAAAAACTGCAGTTCAGCAATCTGTGGAGCACTCAGTTCGTGCTCACCATAAGTAAAACCGATGGCTAATGGTTGTGCGCTACTGCGGTGAATTGGAATAAAAATCCCTTTGTCGACACCGTAGTCACTAAACAACTCATTTGCGATTTTTGCTTCAGCTGGTGGACGAGATTTACTGAGCGTTTCTATATCCCAACAATAAGGCACGACGGAACGATTTAGGCGTTCCCAAACACTGCTTCTTTCAGCCAGATTATATTCGTCATAACCTTGGACCAGCCCAGGGTCCCAGTTGTTAACAACGAGAGTATCAGAGAGCTTGGTTACCGTTTCCGCTAACCCCAATATACTGAATTTTTCCAGTTTATACTCAGCGGCGATCCGCCTCAAAAACCGAAAAGCATCATACCCCGTTTCAATTCCATCAACATCAGCAATGTATTTCTCTAAGTTCACACCCATAACGTGAATCCCCAAAATACAATGATTAAAATTAACTGTTACCGCACAAAACAACTAACTTGATAAGTGATATCATCACAATAAGACCATATGATAAAAAAAACAATCTAAAACATAGTAGAATTAACGAGTCTCAAGATAAATAACCTTGAATTATGATAATTCAACAAAATCAATATTTTTTTCAACTATTATAAAATAAAAATTAAGTGGGTTTAATTTACTAAATAAAAAAATATAGCAATATAGCTTCATAATTTAAGTTGAAAAATTTGCCATTTCTGTACGGTTTCTCTGGCTTTTGAAGGGGCTATTGAACGATTAATGTTAGATTGATTTAAAATTTAACCCGCGCGAATGCGTTTTAAAAAACTTTGGCCGTCGTTGGAAAGAGTATTAGACGTTGTCGCTCAGCTTCCATTTCCAAATTTTGTTTCTCAACAATATTCTGCTGGGTGGCCTTCCGGCATTTATGGACTACAATTGTTCTTTGACCCTTGATGATTATGCGGTTACCCCACTCGTCAACACGACACCTAGAGAGTTATAGGCATGCCAAGCCCCTTAAAAGACACATTGGTCGTTAGCATAGAGCAAGCAATCGCCGCCCCCTATTGCTCGCGGCTCCTTGCTGATTTAGGCGCACGCGTCATTAAAGTTGAACGGCCAGATGGTGGGGATTTTGCGCGCCATTATGATAGCCGCGCGCGCGGTCTTTCTAGCCACTTTGTCTGGACCAATCGCTCCAAAGAAAGCCTCGCACTAGACCTTAAGGAAGAAGCCGCAGTCGCAGCCCTTAAGAAACTGCTTTCTAAAGCTGATGTCTTTATTCAAAACTTAGCGCCAGGTGCTGCGAAGCGTTTGGGCTTTGGGCATGAACAATTGCGCGAAGAATTTCCTCACCTCATTACGTGCTCAATATCAGGCTATGGCGATGGCGGCCCTGATGGGGGACGCAAGGCCTATGACCTTCTAATACAGGCCGAAGCTGGTTTGCTCTCCGTTACGGGGTCAAAAGAGGATCCTGCAAAATGCGGCATTTCTATTGCTGATATTAGTGCTGGCACCACCGCGTGTAATTCAATCCTCGCCGCTGTCATCAATCGTTACAAAACAGGCACAGGCGATCACATCGAGGTCTCCATGCTGGAGGCTATGGCTGAGTGGATGGGGTTTCCCATGTACTTTTCCATGGACGGTGCGACGCCACCTGCAAGAGCTGGCGCGGGACATGCCTCGATCTTTCCTTATGGTTCTTACGACACCAGCGACGGGACCGTCATGCTGGGTTTGCAAAACGACCGTGAGTGGAAGGCTTTTTGCAGCACCGTTTTAAAACGCGAAGATTTGGCAAAAGACCAAAGGTTCTGGGGCAACGATGGGCGATTTGCTGCCAAGGATGAGATCAACCAGATCATCCATGGCGTTTTTCAAAACCTAACAACAAGCGACGCCATCGCCCGCCTAGAAGAAGCAGGCATTGGAACAGCCAGTGTCAACACAATGGAGGGTTTGTGGCAGCATGAACAACTAAAAGCCCGCAATCGCTGGCAAGACGTTGACACACCTGTTGGCCCCTTACCTGCCCTCACGCCAATCTCTGGCAATGCCTGGCAACCAAAGATGGGCCCTATCCCTGCTTTGGGAGAACACACACTTTCTATCTTGAGCGAATTAGGGTTGGATGAGCAAGAAATTGGGCAATTGGCCAAAGGCGAGGACTAAGCGGATATGCAGTCAATAAGTGATAATTATATGGAACTGCGCGAGGCCATGAGAGATTTGTGCTCCGAGTTCCCGCCAGAGTACCATCGTGCCCATGATGAAAAAGCAACCTACCCTGTCGAGTTCATCAATGCATTGACTAAGGCTGGATGGCTGGCCGCAATGATCCCTGAAGAGTTTGGCGGCTCCGCCCTTGGGCTAACGGAAGCTTCCATCATCATGGAAGAGATAAACCGCAATGGCGGCAATGCCGGTCATTGCCATGGCCAAATGTACAATATGAGCACTTTGCTGCGGAATGGGTCAGACAAGCAGAAGGCTTACTATCTGCCCAAAATTGCGTCTGGTGAGTTGCGCCTTCAATCCATGGCTGTAACCGAACCAACAACAGGGACGGATACCACAAAGTTAAAAACCACGGCTGTGAGAAAAGGCGACAAGTATGTCATCAACGGGCAAAAAGTCTGGATTAGCCGCGTTCAGCATTCTGACTTAATGATCCTGCTTGCCCGCACCACGCCGCTTGCTGATGTGAAGCGCAAGTCAGAGGGGCTTTCCGTCTTTATCGTCGATCTGCGTGATGCCATTGGCAACGGCATGGAAGTGAAACCGATCCGTAATATGGTCAACCATGAAACCAATGAGCTGTTCTTTGATAATTTAGAGATTCCCGCTGAAAACCTGATTGGCGAAGAAGGCAAAGGGTTCCGTTATATTCTGGACGGGCTAAATGCAGAACGAACATTGATTGCTGCTGAATGTATTGGGGATGCTTATTGGTTCATTGAAAAGGTAGCAAGCTACACCAAGGATCGTGTCGTGTTTGATCGCCCCATTGGACAAAACCAAGGTGTGCAATTTCCCATCGCCCGCTCCTTTGTGAATACAGAAGCTTCCAACCTAATGCGCTTTGAAGCCTGCAAGAGGTTCGATGCACAAGAAGAATGCGGCGCCCAAGCAAACATGGCCAAGCTCCTTGCCGCAGATGCGTCTTGGGAAGCAGCCAATGCCTGCATTCAATTCCACGGCGGATTTGGATTTGCCGCTGAATATGATGTAGAGCGCAAGTTCCGCGAGACACGCCTTTATCAAGTCGCCCCGATCTCTACCAACTTGATCCTCTCATATGTGGCAGAACACATCCTCGATTTGCCACGCTCTTTTTAATGGAAAAGCGTCGCCTAATTTGTTTGTGAATTTAAGAAAATCGCGGCATGTCCCCACGCTGTTCCCGTGTCACCATGCGGCCAGTCGCGTCTGCTTAGAGAGATGTAGCCAGCGTATTCAGTATCGTAAAAAATACCATCTCTAATGCCGTTGAAATCGACATCAAAAGCAAGCTTGCCGCTGTCTTCATCAAAGCGCAGCATGAAGAAACCTTCTTCGCCACCAAGTTCTGCACCGAGAATGAAACGGTTGCCTTTCGGCTCTTTCGCAAGCCAATGAGGACTGAAGAAACTTGGCGTCTTTAACCGAAATACTTCACGTGGATTGGCGGGATCAGCGATATCCAACACAACAACGGCGTTGAGTTTGCCGACGGGCTGTATCCAATATTTACCAGCTCGCACTGGCACACCACATGCCCCGCGAATATGTCCGGGTTTATTGGTCGCTTTGGTTTGTAACGCGTGCACCATTGTTATCTTAGGTGTGTCCGTTTCAATCTCAGTAACGTGATAAAAGGCGCAGCCATAGGTGTTCAGAAAAATCGATCCGTCATCCAATATACGCGGACCAAAACCAGCAGCTTGCGACCCTTCCAAGACGGTGCCATCCTCCAATTTCCCAACAGGCAAATCGAGTGTGTGCAAAAGCGAAAAGTCAGAGTAGCGATAGATTTGCACAACGTCAGCCCAAGATGTTTCATGCATCGGTGCGCTGGTGACCAAAAAGCGATCTTTCTCAGGCAATTGGGCGAAAGCATAAGGGCGAACGGCTTTTTTCAAACCTGCAACACTTGCGGAGGCCGAGCGAATAAGGTCGCCATCAATTGTGTATTCTGCAATGCCACCATGTCCGCCGGGGCTGGTGTCTTCTTCAGGGTCGGGGCTTGGCCCATCACTGCGTAAAAAACCAACCAGCCTTGTACCCTTTTCGGTACGGCTATAATCATGGGGGAAGCGTAAAGGCTCTGGCGACTTAAATGTTTTTTTGATCGTTGAAGATTTGGGATCAGAAATATCAACAATGTAACTCAGTTCATTGTGATGACTGTTCATGAAAAGCGGTTCACCAGCTGGTGGTGCCGCATATTCCATGTGGTGCGGCATCGTATCCTTATGACCAATCGGCGTGGTGGCAAGAGGCTCGCCCTTTGTTTCACTCTTCGGGTCAACATCAAGCGTTACCAGAAAATCTGAATCTCGCTTGTTATTGTCACCAGCGAAAATCAACAAATGAGGCGATGCGCTGCCCTTCAATGGAATATCGACTGGCGTTTGCTGTTCTTGCGAGCATGACACGAGAGCGAGAGTGATGAAGCTCAAACCTGTGGCTCGGATTGTGTTTTGCCAGTTACTCATGTTGCTGCCCTCAGATGGCACCAAATACATCGTAAGTTGTTGTCGTACATCAAATTACTTCTCCTGAGGTTCAACTTTTATTCTGTGTTTAGTAAAGGGAAAACGCGGGTACACTTAACGCCCTATCAAAGAGGTCTAACCGCCAAGGCGTGCTTCTATCATACGGTTTGAAATACTTTTCAAAGGCGGCATATTTAATAATGCCAGCATTGCATTTTGCCGGCTTAAGACGCCTTCCTCAAAGCGCAAAGCGGCATCTTGTTCTTGATCACCAAGCAGTTCAAACCAATAGTCATGCTTTGCACGACATATATCCAATACAGATTGAAGGTTCTCTTGGTTTTGCGGCATCGCTTTTATTTTGCGGCGCAGGATTTCACTGTCGACAAAGCAATCAAGCTCCACTGTCAGCAATGCGTAACGATACCACATCTCTAAATCTGGAACGAATTTGTTCAACAGTGCCAGATGATCATCGGCTCCATCAAAATTCAATTTCCCACTATTTGGATGGTTACGCCCTTGAATAGCAAAATCCATGAACTCGATAATTTTACTCGTACTGCCAGCACAAACCAAGCCAGCATCCGATCTAAAATGATCGTTGTCGTCTACAAATTCGTATAGCTCTTGCGCCGATACGAGGGAATTAGTTTTGATCGCTGGATGCGCCGCATTTGTCATTTCACGCGTTATGACAAAAAGGCCTGTGACAAATTTAAATTGGCTTGCAAGGTCATGTGGGAGCCTATCGCTGGCCGATAATTTCCCTGCCCGATAGCGGTAGGCAATGAGCGCCAATGACGCACGAGAAATGACATGCAAATCCCATAAGCCAGGTTGATCATTCGAAGATTTACCCAATTGCGCCATATGGTAGTCACGAACTGCAACAGTAATGGCGCAAGCTTCGTAAAAATGCGTCATAGCCGTTCGAAGCGCAGAGATGTTTATCAACTCACCGTTGCGCGAACCTGCATATTTGCAAGCGTGGGTTTCTGTTTCAACGTTTCTATTAAAAATTACTGGTCTCGTATTTAACTCGCCCAGTTGCCGTTCATCTTCTCCAAAAATGGAAGAGACGCCAGCCCATAATCCATAGCGAAACTCCATATAGCCACGCTCCCACGGATTAGGAAGAAGTGGCCTCAAGAGCGCCTTCAATGATGGTAATGATGAGATCAACTGCTTCATTGTATCGGGAAATTTTCTCTCACGTCATCTCTGGAACCAGAGACAATTAGACTAATAATATAATAAAATTAAATAAATCACTAAGACTTCAGCTACCTACTCGATTCTACGGCACTATTTTAATGTTGCATTTCACAGGTCAAATAAATCCGAAATACTGGGCTTTGGTCGCTTTGCCGATCAATTTGAATCAATCGACAGCCATCGTTGTTGCAGCATCATCTGTTTTTTTATCTGCAAAGTCACTAAAATATTCAAGCATTTGCGACGAAATAAGAGCCGCAATCACTTCGGGTCGCTTATCGTTCAATGACGAGCGCCCCATCGGACAGACAAGCTGGTCAATATTGCTCACACCCTCACGCTCAGCCCACTTTTTAAAGGTTGCCCGTTTGGTTTTTGAACCAATCATACCAGCATAAACCACATCATTTCGAACCAGCACTTCACGGGTGATTAAAAAATCAAGCGCGTGATCGTGGGTTAGAACGACGAAGGCACTGCCTGTTTTCGCTCCGCGCACTTCAGCTTCCGGCATGGCTGTTAAGCGTTTCTCTATCGTATCAGGCGCAAGGGCTAGCATGTCCGCTCTTGTGTCAATCAATATGGGATTGAAGGGCAACAGTGAAACGGCTTCGGCAAGCGCATTACCAACATGACCCGCACCAAAAATATAAATGTTTGGCAGTTGCTCAATCTCATGTTCTGCCAGCTTGGCCCGAGCCTCTTGTTCCTTTGCATCTAAGAGCTTCACACGAACACGCACACTTCCCCCGCAACATTGCCCAATGTCTGGGCCAAGGGGGATATCCATTTCAATGTGTTCATTGCTTGAGGAGCTAAGCAATTGGCGGGCTTTTTCGATTGCCATGTTTTCCAATTGACCGCCGCCAATGGTGCGGAAAATCGAGCTATTGCTTACCAACATCCATGCCCCCGCCTCGCGCGGAGTTGACCCTTTTGCTTCATCAATTTCGACAAGTGCAATGGCACGGCATGACTTTAAAAAGGCTCGAACATCATGGCGCTGCTTATACATCATCAACGCCCTTTCAATCGCTCAAACGCCATGAGAACACGCTCTGGCGTGGCAGGCGCATCCAATCGCGGACAGACCGTATAATTGGCTTTTGAAGCAACCGCCATGGAGAGCGCTTCTAAGACGGACATCGCCAACATGAACGGTGGCTCCCCAACAGCTTTTGAACGGCGAATGGTCATTTCGCGATTTTCTGACCAATCCGCCAACGCGACATTGAAGATACGAGGACGATCTGAGGCAAGCGGAATTTTATACGTCGAGGGGGCGTGGGTGCGCAGGCGTCCGCTGTCATCCCACCAAAGCTCCTCAGTTGTGAGCCAGCCCATACCTTGCACAAACCCACCCTCTATTTGCCCCTTATCAATGGCAGGATTTAGGGAGTTACCAACGTCGTGCAAAATATCTGTTCGTTCAACCTGATATTCCCCCGTCAGCGTATCAATACTCACTTCAGAGACTGACGCCCCATAAGCAAAATAATAAAACGGTCGCCCTTTACCCGCCGCACGATCCCAATGAATATCGGGTGTTTTATAAAAGCCCGTTGCTGATAATTGAACACGCGCCATATAGGCCATTTTGATCATATCGTTAAAGGCAATGCGCTCTTTACCGACACAAATTGTATTGCGTTCAAATCTTATTTGGTCAGCATCTACACCATATTTTTCACAGGCAAACTCAATCAATCTTTCCTTGATCTGCCGTGCGGCGTCGGCTGCCGCCATGCCGTTCAAATCTGAACCAGCAGACGCGGCGGTTGCAGAGGTGTTTGGCACTTTGTCGGTTCTGGTTGCCGTGATTTTTATGCGGTCGAGATCAACTTGAAACTCTTCCGCAAGCACCTGCGCCACCTTAATGTTGAGCCCTTGCCCCATTTCCGTGCCGCCATGGTTCAGCTGTATCGAACCATCCGTATAAACATGCACCAAAGCACCTGCTTGATTGTACCAAGTGGCGGTGAATGAAATACCGAATTTCACAGGCGTCAGCGCGATGCCTTTGCGAATGACACCACCTTTAGCGTTAAACGCGACAATCGCTTTTCGGCGGGCTTGATAGTCACTCGTCTCTTCAAGCTCTTCCACTAAGCGGCCAACAATGTTGTCATCAACCTGTTGATGGTAAGGCGTAATGTTGCGGCCACCCTCACCATAAAAATTAGCCTTGCGCACCTCCAAAGGATCACGCCCTAGCGCGTAGGCAATCTCTTCGATAATGCGTTCACCGCCCATCATCCCCTGCGGCCCACCAAAACCACGAAACGCGGTATTAGAAACCGTGTTCGTTTTGAGTGGTTGGGATTTTAGCAAGACGTGCGGATAGAAATAACAATTGTCCGCATGAAACAAGGCGCGGTCTGTCACGGGGCCTGACAAATCAGCCGAGAAGCCGCACCGCGCGGCAAAGGTAGCATCGACCGCATCAATCACGCCGTCATCATTAAAACCAACATCATAAGCAACCAAAAAGTCATGGCGTTTGCCCGTTGCGATCATATCATCATCGCGGTCTGGTCTTAGCTTCACGGCTTGGTTGTATTTTTTGGCAGCCAAAGCAGCAACCGCTGCAAAGATATTGGATTGAGTTTCCTTGCCCCCAAACGCCCCACCCATGCGCCGCACGTTCACCGTGACTGCATTGGATGGCACGTCTAAAACATGCGCCACCATATGCTGCACTTCGCTGGGGTGCTGGGTGGAGGAGTAGACCAGCACATCGTCATCTTCCCCCGGTATGGCAAGGACGATATGGCCTTCTAGGTAGAAATGATCTTGACCACCAATTCGCATTTCACCTTTGATGCGGTTTGGTGATTGGTTGAGTTGAGCCTCTGCTTCACCGCGCTTCAATGTGAGTGGCTCTGTGACAAATGGCGCCTTCGCGGCCATCGCTTCGCCCACATCAACAATGTGAGGTTTGGCGTTATGGGTTACTTTCGCCAATTTGGCAGCGGCTCTTGCTGTGCCTCTGGATGTAGCAATAACCGCAAAAATAGGTTGGCCGAAAAACGCGACGGTGCTTGCAAAAACAGGATCATCATTTTTGCCCGTCGGGCTGACATCATTAGCACCAACAATATCGGCAGCCGTTAAAACACCAACCACGCCGTCGATTGCCAAGACATTGGAGAAATCAATTGAAGTAATCTCACCATTGGCAAATTCAGACAGGCCTAGATAGGCATGTGACAAGCCGGTTGGTTCAACAATATCATCAATATATTCAGCCTCACCCGTCACATGCTTATGAGCGGAATCGTGGCGTTGGTCTTTGCGGGTTTGAGGTGCGGCGTGCTTGCTCATATTTGCGCCCTCACCCTATCGCTTCGCGCGGAAGGCGGTTGTCGTCTTGGCCTGCTGCTGTTTCTAAATAAAACCGACGAAGCAAGTTTTTAGCAACCAGAGCGCGGTATTCAGATGACCCACGCCAATCGCTTAGCGGCGTGAAGTCTTCTTCAAAGCTTGCCACGGCGGCTAACATTGTCTGCTCGTTCCAAGGCTCGCCTTCGAGTTTCGCCTCAACCGCCCTTGCCCGCTTAGGCGTTGCTGCCATGCCACCAAAGGCAATGACTGCGCTTTCAACCGCCCCCTTGTTGAGCTTCAGGCGGAAAGCGCCGCACACCGTCGAGATGTCTTCATCGCGGCGTTTGGAAATTTTGTAGACGGCGAACAGCTCATCCTCCGCAAGAAACGGCACAGTGATGGTCTCAACGAAATCGCCCGCTTGCCTATCTTGTTTGCCGTAGTCGATGAAGAAATCTTCAAGCAACATAGTGCGCCGCTCATCCCCACACCTCAACGTAACACTCGCACCCAGCGCAATGAAGGCGGGTGGCGTGTCGCCTATAGGTGAGCCATTGGCAATGTTGCCGCCAATTGTTCCCATATTACGCACCTGCTCGCCGCCAATACGATTCCAGCATTCAGCCAAGTGCGGGAAGTGTTTTTTGATGGTGGGCATCATCTCGGTGTAGGTAACACCAGCACCGATGTTTAGGGCGCTATCACCTATAGTGATGTCGTGTAACGCATCCAGATGCGCGATGAAAATAACTGGTGAGATGGCCCGCATATGTTTCGTTACCCACAAGCCCACATCTGTTGCACCTGCAACAAGGGTTGAGCTTGGGTATTCTTTTCGAAGAGCCGCCAAGTCATCCAATGAGGATGGCACAAACAGGCAATCATCATTGTTTTTAATCTCAACCCGAGCACCATCTTTCAAAGTGGAAAGTTGCTCTTTGATGGCTTGCCGCTCAACAACCAACGGGTCGTTTTTTGCGCCCCCCATCGACGCTGCTTTTTGTGCTGCTTTGATGATTGGCTCATAGCCTGTGCAGCGGCACAAATTACCTTGCAGGGCTGTTTCAATATCATGGTTACTTGGGCTTGGGTTGGACATCCACAGCGCATAAAGCGACATCACAAAGCCCGGCGTGCAAAACCCGCATTGACTACCGTGCTCATCCACCATCGCTTGTTGCACAGGGTGAAGCGTTCCATCCGCTCGCTTCAAATGCTCAATCGTCACCACATGGCACGCATCTAATGAGCCAACAAAACGGATGCATGAATTGACTGTTTCATAAATCAACGCATCGCCTTTGAGCCGACCAACCAGCACCGTGCAGGCACCACAATCACCTTCTGCGCAGCCTTCCTTCGTGCCACATAGGCGTTGTTGTAATCGCAAATAATCGAGCAATGTCATCGCTGATGGCACGGTCTCTAGCGTGACCGTTTGGTCGTTGAGAAGAAAACGCAATTGACCGCGAGCCGACGCCATTTATCTAGCTCCCACGATAGGTTGAATAACCAAAGGGTGAGGCAAGCAAGGGCACATGATAGTGCTGATCTGCATTTGAGACGATAAAGCGCACTGGCACGAGATTGAGAAACACACCGCCATTTGAGCCTGCGAAATAATCACCAAGATGGAAGATAAGCTCGTATTCCCCGCTGGTAAAATTTTCACCTTCAAGCAATGGCGCATCGCAACGCCCGTCACTATTGGTGACGACCGTTTTCACATGATCGCGCATCTGCCCATCGATACGATAAAGGTCTATGGAAAGATTGGCCGCAGGTACGCCAGCGGAAGTATCCAGTACATGGGTCGTCAAACGCCCTTGATTGCCGTTACTCATTGAGAGGCCTCCTGTGAACTGGCAGAACGATACCATTCAACAATAAGCTTTCGCTCGTCCAGATCAATATGGGTGATGTTGGCAGGTGGCATGGCCTTGCTTAAGCCTGCTTGTAGATAAATGTCGCGCGCATAACGAGTGATTTCTGCATCGCTCTCAAGCTTCACGCCCTTGGGTGCGGTACGAATGCCGTCCCATACAGGTTCCGCCGCATGACACATGGCGCACCGGCCCAGTACGGTGTTTCTGACTTCATCATAATGTTGGAAGCTTGCAAGCCGCTTTTGTTGTGAAGTCATCAACGAACCGCTTTCAGCTTTTTGGTGGCTTGGCACAGTTGAAAGCCAAGCGATTAAAACGAATAAGATAGCCGTTGCAAGCCACGTCCAAGTTGGCTTTCCCGTGCCTGCATGTTTGGAATTGAAATAATGGCGGATCGTCACCCCCATTAAGAAAACCAGCGAAGCAATGACCCAATTATACTCGGTCGCGAAGGCGAGCGGATAGTGGTTTGACAGCATCAAAAAGATAACAGGCAGTGTCAGATAATTATTATGGATAGAGCGCTGTTTTGCCTGCATACCCAAAGCAGGGTCTGGCTGGTTGCCAGCAATGAGGTCTGCCACCACTTTCTTCTGGTTTGGAATGATAATGAAAAACACATTGGCGGACATGATCGTGCCTGTGAAAGCCCCAAGATGTAACAATGCCGCGCGTCCTGTGAAAAGCTGCGTATAGCCCCACGCCATCGCAACAAGCACGAAATATAACAACACCATCAAGCGATTATTGTCCGCGCCAATTGGTGACTTGCACAACAGGTCATAGATGATCCATCCCCCTGCAATGGAGGCGAGAGAAATCAAAATTGCGGTACTGACAGAAACATCCAAAACATTGGGGTCAACCAGATAAAGTTCAGCGCCTGCGTAATAGACGATGCACAGCAAAACAAAGCCTGAAAGCCATGTGCTGTACGCTTCCCATTTAAACCACGTCAGGTGCTCAGGCATGGATGCGGGCGCGACCATGTATTTTTGAATGTGGTAAAAACCGCCGCCATGCACCTGCCATTCATCGCCCGCAGCCCCTTGTGGCAAGCCGTCATGTTTACGCAGGCCAAGATCAAGGGCAATGAAATAAAAGGAGGAGCCGATCCAAGCGACGCCAGTGATGACGTGGAGCCACCGCGCGGCAAACCCTAGCCAATCCCATAAAATCGCTAGTTCAAACAATGCCGTCTCTCTTTCTCAAAGATTTGGTTTGCTAATTTGACAGCACTTGCATTCAAATGAAATATCAATAAAATTCTAAGACTTTCAAAAATTTTACGATAGTCCCGAATCAAGTTTATGCCTTACGTGAATCTATGTCTTATGTGAAAAATCTCAAAACGTTTGTTCGTGTTTACGATCTAAGGAGCATGTCTGCTGCAGGTAGAGATTTGCGGGTGTCTCCTGCGGTTTCAAGCAGCAGAATTTCTGAGCTCGAAAAACACTTGGGCATTCGACTATTCAATCGCACCACACGCCAGCTAACGCCAACACAGCAAGGTGATGTTTTTTACAAAGGTGCCATCAAAATTCTTGATACGATCAAGGAAGCAGAAGGCAGTGTCGCAGAGATTACATCCAACCCTAAAGGCACAATTTTTGTGTCGGCTCCACTTGGTATCGGCAAGCAATTAATCGCCCCCTTAGTGCCGCGTTTTCGTTCGCTTTATTCTGATATCAATGTGCGCCTTAGGCTGTCAGACAGGAAAGTCGACATTACCAATGAAGGCTTGGACGCGGCTTTCATATTGGGTGATCTTCCAGACTCTGATTTGCGCGCCATTCCGATTCATAATTTTAAACGCACCCTGTGCGCATCCCCCGACTATATTAAGCGACACGGCATGCCAAAAACAGGCGATGAACTCCTCAATGATAATCACGAATGTCTCCTGCTTCGCTTTCCTGGATCAAATGAGTTTTTCTGGAACTTACATGTAGACGGCAAGGTGAAGCGTTATGATTTTTCCAGCCCGTTAGAATCTGACGACGGCGATGTGCTGACCAATTGGGCTTTGACGGGCAATGGCATCGTCAACAAACCTGTGTTTGAAATTGCCAATCATATTGAAAGCGGAGAGCTGGTGAATATAGCCACCAACACCCCACCAACCAGTCAGCCGTTTTCATGTGTCTACCCGCATAAGCGCCTGCAAGACCCCAAGATAAGACTGTTTATTGAGTTCATGGTTGAAGAATGCAAAAGGCAGCTTGCATGATGGTGAAAACACATAATCTTTTTCAAAAATATAAAGATAATTCCAACTGCAATTTGCGCTATTGTTAGCCACCCCTATCGGAGGATTTGTTCTGTCCCATCGTTATCCAAGAGACATGCACGGCTACGGCGCAACACCGCCTAAAGTGACGTGGCCGAATGGTGCGCACATCGCGGTGCAATTCGTTGTCAATTACGAAGAAGGCGGCGAGAACAATATTTTGCATGGGGACGCGGCCTCTGAAGCTTTTTTGTCCGAGATCGTGGGTGCTGCGGCATGGCCAGACCAGCGCCATTGGAACATGGAATCGATTTATGAATATGGCGCGCGCGCTGGCTTTTGGCGTTTGCACCGACTGTTCACCGCGCGCGATATTCCTGTCACCGTTTATGGGGTTGCAACCGCGTTAGAACGCTCCCCCGCGCAGGTAGAAGCCATGCAACTGGCTAAATGGGAAATTGCGTCTCACGGCTTAAAATGGATTGAGCACAAAGATTTCTCCAAAGAAGAAGAACGCGCCTCGATTGATGAAGCCATCAAACTTCATCAGGCGGTAACCGGTGAGCGCCCACGCGGTTGGTATACGGGGCGTTGTTCGGTCAACACGGTTGATTTAATCACTGAAAACGGCAGCCTTGATTATGTCTCAGATAGCTACGCCGATGACCTGCCCTATTGGCACCGCCATGACGGGCGCGACCAACTGGTTATTCCCTATACGCTTGATTGCAACGATATGCGCTTTGCAACGCCGCAGGGGTTTAACTCAGGCGACCAGTTCTACACTTATCTAAAAGACACTTTCGATACGCTTTATGCGGAAGGTGCAGCAGGTGCGCCTAAGATGATGAATATTGGTTTGCATTGCAGGCTGGCTGGCAGGCCGGGCCGTGCAGCGGCAATTGCGAATTTTTTAGATTATGTGGCAAGCCACGACAATGTTTGGTGCGCCCGACGTATTGATATTGCCGAACATTGGAAAACCATGCACCCCCCACAAGAGCCGCAGGAGCGTCCAGTGCAGATGGATAAAGAAAGCTTCGTCAAAACCTATGGCAGCATTTTTGAGCATTCACCTTGGGTGGCGGAACGGGCATTTGAGGATGAACTTGGACCAGCACATAACACAGCCGTAGGCCTTCATTCAGCCATGGCGAAACAATTTCGCCTCGCCAACGATGAAGAGCGCCTCGGTGTTTTAAACGCGCACCCTGACCTTGCAGGCAAACTGGCAGCCGCCAAACGATTGACGCAACAATCAACCAGCGAACAAGCAAGTGCGGGGCTTGATGCTTTGACAGATGAGGAACGGGCAACATTTACGAACCTCAACGAGCGCTACACAACAAAGTTCGGCTTTCCCTTTATCATTGCGGTGAAAGGACTAACCAAGGCGGAAATTTTGGCCGCCTTCGAGCAGCGCATCAACAATGACCGCGCAGAAGAATTTGCCACCGCCTGCAAACAAGTCGAGCGCATTGCTCGCCTTCGTTTAAATGACATATTGCCATCGAGCTAAAGGAAACGTCATGAGCAATCGCTCTTATTATGCACCCCACGGTGGCCTACCTAAACAGACCGAACTGCTAACAGGCCGCGCGGTCTTTACGGATGCTTACGCCGTTATTCCAAAAGGCACCATGCAGGATATTGTCACCAGCAAACTACCGTTTTGGGAGAAGACCCGCGCATGGATTCTTGCCCGTCCGATGAGTGGTTTTGCTGAAACCTTCTCGCAATACATTATGGAAGTTTTGCCCAATGGTGGCAGCAATACGCCTGAGCTTGAAGCCAATGTTGAAGGCGTGCTTTTTATCGTTGAGGGCGAGTTGACCCTCACTGTTTCGGGCAAAGCTCATACTCTAAATGAAGGGGGATATGCCTATCTCCCGCCGTCAGAAAAATGGACGGCTTTCAACAAGAGCGACGCGCCCGTTCGGTTCCATTGGATTAGAAAAGCCTATGAGGCGGTTGAAGGCATTGATGCGCCTGAGGTCATCATCACCAATGAGAATGACATCGCCCCAACCCCCATGCCCGACACTGAGGGAAAATGGGCAACAACGCGCTTTGTTGACCCTGACGATATGCGCCACGATATGCATGTAACCATTGTCACGTTTGAGCCGGGTGCCGTAATCCCCTTTGCCGAAACTCATGTGATGGAGCACGGCCTCTATGTGCTGAAAGGCAAGGCCGTTTATCGTCTCAATCAAGATTGGGTAGAAGTGGAAGCAGGTGACTTTATGTGGTTACGCGCCTTTTGCCCGCAGGCTTGCTATGCGGGTGGTCCGTCTAATTTCCGCTATCTGTTATACAAAGACGTCAACCGCCACATGAAATTATCGCTGAGCAAACTCTAATGCAGACGATATCAATCCAGCCTCTTACAAAAGCAGCCTTTGCGCCCTTTGGCGATGTCATTGAATTTGAGGGCGACCCAAGTTTTGCCATCAACAACGGCATGTGCGACCGCTATCATGGTCTGGCTCATCCCGTTATCACGGACGCAGATGGGCATACAGCCATTAGCCTTGGACGCGCCCGCCCCTATGCACTACCCCTAACGCTTAAGATGATGGAGAGGCACCCTTTGGGCAGCCAAGCGTTCATTCCGCTTCAACCCCATCCATTCTTGGTGGTTGTTGCCCCAAACGAAAAAAACGCGCCAGCCGAGCCAGTCGCGTTTATCACTGAGATTGGGCAAGGTGTGAATTACCACTGCAATATCTGGCATGCGGTTCTAACGCCACTCGACCAACAGACAGACTTTGTCATTATCGACCGTTTTGGCGAGGGTGACAATTTGGAAGAGCACCATTTTGACCAACCCTATTTGGTTGGCCAAAACAGTTAAATCAATTAGTCAGACACAACAGTTTGACGCTGTGTACCAAGGCCTTCAATCGTCACTTCCATCACGTCACCAGCTTTAAGGTAGACTGGCTCTGGCTTAATACCCATGCCAACACCTGGAGGTGTGCCTGTAGAAATTACATCACCCGGGTGAAGCGTGAAGAGGGTCGACAAGTGTTCGATGATTTCAGCAATCGTGAAGATCATGGTCGACGTATTACCGTCTTGCATACGCTTGCCGTTTACATCCAATGTCAACGATAGGTTTTGCGGGTCAGGCACGTCATCGCGGGTGACCAACCACGGACCTGTTGGGCCGAATGTGTCGCAGGATTTACCCTTGGTCCACTGACCAGAAAATGCCGTTTGAAAATTGCGCTCGGAAACGTCATTGCAAACGCAATAGCCCGCCACATAATCAAGCGCATCTTCTTTGCTGACATATTTTGCTTTCTTGCCAATAACGACACCAAGCTCAACCTCCCAGTCTCCTTTTACGGATCCGCGCGGCAAGCTCACATCATCGTCAGGGCCAACAACGGCAGAGGTTGCCTTCATAAAGAGGATTGGGTGGTCAGGCACAGCAAGGCCAGATTCTTCTGCATGGTCTGAATAGTTGAGACCAATGCACATGTATTTACCGATATTGCCGACACAAGCGCCGAGACGAGGATTGCCATCAACCAGAGGCAAATCATTTTCATCAAGCCCCTGCAAGCGCTCAATCTCAGCCATTCCAGCGGGATTAATGTCAGCCACATGGGCAGACAGATCACGAAGGTTGCCGTTGCTATCAATCATGCCCGGCTTTTCGCTGCCAACATTTCCAAATCGAACCAATTTCATTTGCTTAAACTCCTAAAGTGACCAGCCACCGTCAATGATGTGTGGATGCCCTGTGGTGAAGCCGCTCTCATCGGAGGCAAGATAAACCACGAGCGATGCAATTTCTTCCGACGTTGCAATACGCCCCATCGGTTGGCGTGCAACAAAATCTTTGAGTGCTTTGTCATAGTCACCAGTGGCACGCAAGCGCTCATGCAAGGATGGGCTTTCAACTGTACCAGGACAAATGCAATTACAACGCACACCTTTGTCTATGTAATCACGGGCCACAGCCTTCGTCATGCCAATAACAGCAGCCTTTGATGTGCCATAAACAAAACGATTGGGTGCGCCGATTATAGACGACGCGGCAGATGACATGTTGATGATAGAGCCATTGCCCTTTTCCAACATGTAAGGAAGTGCCGCCACCGTCATTTTCCACATGGCACGCACATTGAGATTGAACGCAAAGTCCCAATCATCATCGCTGCATTCAAGCGCTGTGCCTGCATGCACAAAGCCCGCGCAATTGAACAACACGTCTGGCTTGGTTTCATCAACGGCTGATTTCACCGCTGCATCATCCAGCACATCGAGCTTAAATGTTTCAAGCGTGCCCGTTGCATCTTGCTTTAACGCGGCCAGTGTTTCGTCATTGATATCGGTTGCATAAACATGCGCGCCTTCGGCAGCCATCGCCAACGCAGAAGCGCGGCCTATGCCCTGCCCTGCGGCTGATAGGAGAACCTTTTTACCTTCTAATCTCAAAACTTTTTCCTTCTTTAATTTTAGTTTTGTTAGACGCGTCACCCTAAGCGAGCAATCACATCTTCGACGCTTGTTATTTCTGCAACGTTTGACATGCCGAAACCGATTGATGCCTGATGCCATTCTGCATTCATTGTCGAACACGCATCTTCTGGCAAGATAATTTCATACCCCTTGTCCGCTCCTGTGCGGGCGGTATGTTCAACGCTCATATTGGTCCATGCGCCCGTATTGATGATGGTCTCAATACCAGCACGTTCCAACTCACTTTCAAGCCGCGTATTGTGCCATCCACTCATGGCTTGCTTCTCGATTACAATATCTCCCTGCTTGGCCTCGAGACCATTAACAGGTGAGCTGCCCCAAGTATCACGCACCAAAGCATTCGCGCCAACAAGCCCTTCAGTCAAGGGAGAGTTTTGTTTGATGTTTGGATGCCCTGGGGGGCATATAAACCAGACATGTATGACTTTCACACCAGCAGTCCGACACGCCTCTGCCAAGCGCGTAGAATTTGCCACCACATTTTGCTGGCGAGCATGGACGGGTGATCCAGAATCAGCGAAAGCGCCGCCCTCAATAATCACATCATTTTGCATGTCTTGAATAATCAGCGCCGTCTTCAGCGGGTCAATCCGCTTACCCACCTGTCTTGTAACAGGCGCGGAAGACTGAGTTGTTGCCACTCTGCCCAGTTCTACTGGATACATGAAAGGTTCGTTACGCGGTGCAACCTTGGTTTTAACGGAGTAGACAGACGTACACGCACATATGAAGAGCGTGCGGAAATCATCACCCCCCCAATGAATATTGGCGACCATCTCAGGCACAGTAATCTTACCAATCAGCATGCCGTGGAAATCGTAAACCCACACGCCGCCGGGAGCAGTCACCCATACATTGCCCTCAATATCTGCCTTCATGCCATCAGGCACACCACGAAGTGTCGGGTCAGAAATGCCAGAGGCGAACACACGGCCATTGATGAGCTGTCCATCCGCCGCCACATCAAACATGCGAATGTTGATTTGATCAGTATCATTCACCCACATCCACCGCTCACACGGTGAGAAGCAAAGCCCGTTTGGTTGATTGAATGTATATTTGTCGACGACAAGTGTTGGTTCATCACCGGGCCTGTGATCCGGCTTCAGCATATAGACGCCTTGGAAACCTTGTTGCAACGGACGCAACACACCGAAGTGCTCCATTCGGCCATAGGTCGGATCGGTAAAGTAGATTGTGCCATCTGACTTGACGCAGATGTCGTTTGGAGAGTTAAGCTCTTTGCCCTGATAATGCGAACACAGAACTTCACGTTTACCCGTTGGTGAAATGCGTACGACTGAACTGGTTGAATGCTCACAAACGAGCAAATTCAACGCGGCGTCATAGGTCATGCCGTTGCCTTTGTTAGAAGGCTTCTCGATGACTTTCACGCCGCCAGTTTCTGTCCATTCACGCCGCGCATCGCCCGGCATGTCAGAAAACAGCAAACGCTTTTCACGCGGGTTCCAGATCGGACCTTCTGTAAAAACGAACCCTGTACCGATCTGTCTGATCGGCTCGTATTCATCAATCAGGCTCAGAAATTTCTGGTCAATGACTATTTGCCCCATCACTCAACTCCCACTTCTACTTAACCAAACCCCTAAACTGGAAACCAATCACGCTTCGGCAATGTTTGCGTAATAGGACCCGGCACCACCATATCTAAGCGCCCAACAACTTCTTGATTTTCAATCAAGGCTGGTTTGTCATGCACCGGAAGCAAGAAGCGGTAATTGTTCAAGAGCTTTTTCACAGCGCCTTTTTCTTCACGCTTAGAACCAGAGTGGTTCCCTGTCGCGCGTGGTTCCATAAAGTTGTTGGTATGGACTTGGTTCACAATCTGATCGTTAAAGTCGTAAATGACATCGCCGCAAATACAGGCAAGACCTTCTGCTGTATCAACGATCACATTCATCGAGCCTTCTGTGTGCGCACCGGCGAGTTCACACCAAACGCCCGGAATAATTTCTTCCGCACCTGTGATATCCAAATCAAGAAAACGCATCGCTTCAGGTTCATAAATACGGTCAACCAAGTGCTTAATGTCTGGCTTTGGATATTGTGGGTACATGATGCCAGAAACCGAAAACTCCATTTCGCGGCGGTTCAACACAACGGTCGTATTCATCGGGAAAAGGTCGTCTTTACCCGCATGGTCAATATGAAGGTGCGTGTGCAAGACGTAGCGCACATCGCCCATTTTCACGCCATGCTTTGCAAGCTGGTTTTCGATCATGTTGTCGTGGAATTGAAGCCCACGCATGCCAAGGCTTTCCATGATTGCATTGTCGCGATAGCCCGTATCCACCACAATAGGGTAAGCGCCGCCCAGAATGAGAAATCCGTAAACAGGCACGCGTCTAATGCGTCCGCATTCATGGCCAAGAACCAAGAATGATGTTTCCAATTCAATGTCGCCATAATCTAATATATGTATGGTCAAAGCCATTGTTCTTCTCCTCTTTTAAATCATTACGGTTAGGCCGCTATAATATTCAAACGTGCGCTGTCTAAATTTTGTAAACTCGTTCTGCCGTGGTTCTTAAAATTGCGTCTTGTGCATCCTTATTCAAAGCCGCAATGGCTTTCTTGAATGCACCAATAAGGGCTGCGTAATTCGTCCAAATTTTCTCAATCGGGAAATTGGAACCAAACAAACAGCGATCCGCGCCAAACAAACCAACCGTTGCTTCAACGCGCTGTTTAATAAAGGCGGGATCATTGTGATGAATAAATGTGCCAAAGGCCGAAAGCTTGCTAACAACATTGCCGCAAGCAGCCAGCTGCCTCATACCGTCTTGCCAAAGGCTTACGCCTTCGCTGCTTGTGTCTTCCAACATGCCCGCGTGTTGCAGGATGAAAGTGACATTGGGACAAGCTTTTGCCAGCTCTGCACCACCCGCCATTTGTGATGAGAACAGTTGTAGATCGAAGCTCCAACCATAATCAGCAAGATACGCTACGTTTTTCTGTACCACTGGATCAAGGCACATATTGGGATTGGACGCGAAACGATAAAGCGGATTTTCATGCCAGTGAAACTGTTGGCGCACACCGCGCACTAAAGAATATTTTGCAAGACGGTCAAGCTGCGGGCGAACATCATCAACGGTAAAATTGGCATAGCCGACAATCGCGTTTGGCCAACCAGATTGATCGCTTACTGATTGAACCCATGCAGCCTCATCTTCAAAATTTTCAACAGGCCAATTGGCTTGCACATAGACAGATTTAGAAATCCCGCTGTCTGCAATATCATCTAAATATTCGTCAATCAGATAATCGCGTTTGATGGAGGCATACGGCCCAAAAATCCGTGGTTGTTCTGGCCCTTGAAGCCACGGCAAATCGGCTTGTCGCCAAATATGATGATGCGCGTCTATCATGCGGCCCTCGCTATGTTGAGGACATGGGCTGTTACCTGTTCAATATTACGCGCCCCCGCCAAATCATCGACATCGGGCAAAATCGCTTGAAGCGCTTGTGTGGAGGGGGTGAACGCCTCATCCGAGGCCAGCGGTGATAACCAGTGCAGCTGCCACGCCATACGGCTTAAGCGCTTTACCGCATCAATCATGGCGGTTGGGTCACCACGCTCTAGGCCGTCTGAAATAACAAGCACAAGCGAACCACGGGCAAAGCCCGCAAAACGCGGAATAGATAAAAACGCACCAAGCGCATCGCCAATGCGTGTGCCACCATCAAAATCAGCGACAACTTGTGAAACCCGATCAAGGGCTGCGCCGCGATCTTTTGGAGATAGGCTCGATGTAATGCGGGTGAGCCTTGTGCCCAGCGTAAAACATTCAAACTGCGTAACAGATTTTGCCAGCACATGGGCAAAGCGCATGTAATTGTCGGATAGGTCGCTCATGGAGCCTGAGACATCAACAAGCAACAACACTTTACGCTGTCTCGTTTTACGGCGAAGCCAAGGCAAATCAACAACATCACCATCGGTCTGCGCGGCAGACTTTAATATCTGACGCATATTGAGCTTGCGGCCTTTGTTAGCGGGGGCAAAACGGTAGGACAGGCGCTTGGGTAATTCTTTTGGTGCGCGACGTGCAAAACTGTTAAGCGAGACCAGCTCATCCTCACTTGAAAAACGACGCTGCGCCAGCACCTCGGTGCCTGTTGCAATTTCACCTGGTTCGGTTTCATCGTCTTCGGTTTCGACTTCCCGTGTTTCGCTGCCTGGCTCATGCACTTCAAGGTCTTCTTCGTCCTCACCTTGGGCGGGTGGTGCTAAAACTTGACCTAGAAAATACGCACGGAACAAGGCGTCGAACATATCCATCTGGTCAGGCGGGATAGCGAAAAGGGCGAGCGCTGAAGCCTTAATATCGTCAATTGTGCGCGGCCCCAAAAGCCCGACCGCTGCAATAAAGTCCATCGTCTGGTCAGGAGAAACGCGAAAGCCGTGTTCGCGCAAAAGGGTGACGAAATCTATGAAGCTCTCAATCGTTTTCGGCGTCTTAATCATGCCGCAGCCCCCGAAAGGATGGCGTCAATTTGCGGCTCAATGAATGTGAGATCATCATGGTCTTTTAATGCCACACCAATGGAGCGACGGAAGGCTGCTGGCCACGGATTACCTTGTGAATGAAGAAGCGTTGCCGCTTCCGCCCATTCCACGGTTTCTGCCACACCCGGTGGTTTGGCAAGTGGTTGCTCGCGAAGCCTGCTCACCGCACGCACCACAGCATTAGCAGTGTCATGGGCAACCGTGCTTGCCCGCGTCATAACAATTTGCGCTTCAAGCGTTGCATCTGGATAATCAATCCAGTGATAGACACATCGGCGACGCAACGCCTCATGGAGTTCTCGTGTTCGATTGGATGTTAGAACCACCACGGGGCGTTGCGTCGCTTTTACAGTGCCCGTCTCCGGAATTGATATTTGAAAGTCAGAAAGAAATTCGAGAAGGAACGCTTCGAACTCTTGGTCAGAGCGGTCGATTTCATCAATCAGCAAAACATTATCCGCGGGCGATTTAATCGCCTCAAGCAGAGGGCGCTCCAGCAGATATTGGTCTGAATAAATATTGACATGCTCATTGCCGGCTTGGCGAATTGCCAGCATTTGGCGCGGATAGTTCCACTCGTATAGAGCGGCAGCTGCGTCAATGCCTTCAAAACACTGAAGGCGGATAACGGAGCGACCAAGGATGGAGCTTATTGCTTTGGCCGCTTCTGTTTTACCCACACCGGGCGCCCCTTCAAGGAGAAGCGGCTTTCCAAGCGCTAGCGCCAAATAAGCAGCCGTCGCCAGACCTTCATTGGCAAGATATTGTGCTCCAACAAGCGCATTTTGCAGCGATTGCGGGCTATCTATCCCTTGAATGACTGGTTTGACGGGCATGGCTTATCCAAGCCTATTCTGCGGCTGAGCGCCGCCATTTTGTTGAATACCGCGCAGCACTTTTTCTGGCGTAATCGGCAGTTCGTCACAGCGCACACCAACCGCATCAAAAACGCCGTTTGCAATGGCTGGAAGCAGCGGATTAGCGCACATCTCGCCTGGCCCTTTGCCGCCAAAAGGCGCATCTTCGGCAGGACGTTCCAAGATAGCTAGATGGTGAGGCACAACCTCGCCCGGTCCTGGCATCAGGTAATTGTTGAAGTCCTCAGCCCCATGAGTGCGTGCGGGATAATTCGGTTCCGTCGTTTCATAAAGCGCATGAGAAACACCCATCCACGCCCCACCAACCAATTGCTGTTCAACGAGTTTTGGATTGAGCGCACGGCCTACTTCATAAGCAGAATTAATCCCCGTCACTTCCACCTCGCCCGTCTCATCATCAACAGATACATCAACAACAACAGCGGCGTGAGCGAAACAAGAAACAGGGCTCATCTCACCCGTATCAGCGTCAGTCTCTGAAAGCGGGATTAAGAAAATACCGCGTCCTGAAAGAGTGCGGCCTTGTTTAAACTGAGCAGCAATGGCTGTATCCGCAACCGTAATTGAACGGCTGGGTGCGCCCTTAACGTGGATGTTGCCTTTGCCATCGGTATCAAGGTCAGAGGCGTTGACTTCGAGTTCTTCAGCCGCCGCCTCTAACAGCGCTTTGCGGGCTTCTGTCGCCGCACGAATAACCGCATTGCCCACACGGTGAGTACCGCGAGATGCGAATGACCCCATGCAATGTGGGCCCGTGTCACTGTCAGCCGTATCCACATAAACATCCTCCACTGGAATGCCCAATGTTTCAGCGGCAATTTGGCGTGTGACAGATTTCATGCCCTGCCCCAAATCAATGGAGCTGAGCGCCACCTTGAACTTACCATCTGGTGTGGAGTGAACCAGTGCTTGGCTCGGGTCGCCGCCGAGGTTCATGCCGATTGGATAATTGATACAGGCAAATCCGCGCCCTTGATGAACAGTCATCTCTAACGTCTCCTTGAACCTGAAAGAAAGCGGGATACACCTGGACGCCGCACGCCTTTATCAAAAGGTTTATCCGGCACATAAGGCGCGGCTTGTGCAGGCGTCTGGGGTGCTGCGGGTTGTTGCGGCGGTGTTGGCGGCTGGGGTGCTGCTTGCGTAGGCTGTGGTGCTTGCGGCGGTTGATATGTTGGTTGCGGTGCTGGTGGTGTTGACGCCTGAGTGGCATGGCCATTTGATGGTTTGTCTGGATTTAACCCTGTATCTGGTCCGCGATACCCATTGCGCCCGCTCTCCATCACCATATCGGCATCTTGTGCAGGCACAGCGATTGAGGAACCACTGCCGACACCAGCTGCAACACGGCCTTTGGTCGTCGCCCCTTCGCCTGGATGAATTGAAATCTCTGAGCGGCGGCGTTCGCCAATTTTGCCCATTTGGTCGGTCACCGTCTCAGGTATGTCACGACGATAGCCTTCACCGCCACCTTGCAAGCTGGAAGCTGCCAACATTTCGGGGCTGAGGCGGACACCGGCTTTTTCAGCGGCAACCTGACAGCATTCAATCAGCGCTGTGTTCTTAGCAAATCTGCGGTGCGCTTTCATATCACCATCGCGATAGGCGTTTTTAATACGCAGCTCGATTGGATGCATGTTGACCGCAACAGCCACTTTATCCATGTGCGCTTCAATCGCGAAATCGACACCCGTGATACCAAACCCACGCATGGCTGTTGCAGGTGTGCGGTTGGTGTAAACACAATAAACGTTTGAGCTTACATTCGGGATTGTATAAGGCCCCGGCAAATGGCCTGTCCCTTTAACAATCGCATAAGGGCTTAGGCGCGAATAAGCACCTGCATCGAAAATGCCTGTGAATTGACGCGCGATAATCGTGCCATCATTCATCACACCATCTTTGATGTACCAACGCTCCGCACCACGCGGTGCACCAACCTGCATTTCTTCTTGGCGGTCAAAACAGAATTTGACGGGACGCCCTGTCAAATGAGCACCAAGGACTGCAAGTGGCTCATGCAAGCTATCGACCTTACCGCCAAAACCACCACCGACAGTACCGCCAATAAAGTGCAGGCGGGACGATGGCATATCTAAAAGTTTCGCCGTTGTGCCAAGCGAGAAGAACAGTGCCTGTGTGCCTGTATAACAAACATAACGATTATTCGTTTCAGGCGCAGCAATCGCGCCACCTGTTTCAATTGGCGCTTGTTCGATGGGGGAGAGTTGATACTTCCCTTCAATGATATGGTCTGCTTCTTGGAACGCTTTTTCTGTGTCGCCAAAACGGAGTTTCTGGTGGTCGTAGAGGTCGTGATAATCAAACGTATTGTTGGGATAAACCTCGCTGACCACGGGTGCGCCTGGTTTCATCGCTTCTTCTGGGTCGAGCACATGGGGCAGAACCTCATACTCAACCCGCACTTTTTTGACAGCAGCCCGCGCTTGCAATTCTGTCTCAGCAATGATGGCAACAATCGCCTCGCCCACATAGGCAACCTTGGTGCCTTGTAGGAGCGCTTCATCATCGCGGCCAAAATTAATCAGCGACAAAAGCGTGTTTAAATTGTTTGGCACGTCATCAGGTTTTACAACGCGGATAACGCCTTCCATTTGCTCCGCAGCACTCGTATCAATCGAACGAATACGAGCATGTTCATGGGGGGAGCGAACACAGCGCATGTGGAGCAAGCCATCAAACAGATGGTCATCATAATAGGGCGAGCGACCTGTTACATGACCCAGAATGTCTTGGCGAATGGTCGGCTTCCCAATCTCGTTGAGATTATCATCACGTTCATCTGCGAAATATTCTTTTCTAAATTCCATAGAAGACATTAAACAGCCCTCCCCTGAAGTTGTGATGCCGCTCTTAAAATGGCCTCGATGATCGCGTTATAGCCAGTGCAACGGCACATATTGCCTGAGATTGCTTCGATGACTTCGTCGCGGGTTGGGTTCGGATTGCGATCAAGCAGCGATTTCGCTGCCATCAACATTCCAGGCGAACAAAAGCCGCATTGAGCCGCAAAACCTTCCATGAATTCTTTTTGGAGCGGGTGCAGGTTTTCACCCGCGCCCAAGCCGCCTGTTGTTTGAATATCGCGACCTTCAACGGTTTCAGCCAAGGTGAGGCAGCTCAAGTGTGGCTCGCCATCAATAATCACCGTGCAACTGCCGCATGTGCCCTGACCACACCCATATTTTGGCGATAGATCACCAACACCACGGCGCAACATTTCAAGAAGGTTTTCACCGCCATTTACAAACAGCGCCTTAGCACTCCCATTGTGGGTAAACTGGACTGGTTTCTTGCTCATCTTATTGTCCCCCTTCCAGCAAAAGCCGTTTCAAATGAATTGGCGCGACTTCCAAGCGATACCAAGCTGTTGCGATTGGATCATCATGGGGGCGAAGGTCATTTTTCAATTCAGCACCCGCACGGTCCGCTGTCGCCTCATCCAAAGACGCCCCTTCCAAAGCACGGGCAGCAGCATTGGCAAGAACTGGGGTTGGCCCCATTGCACCAAAGGCAATTTTCGCGTTGGAAATGCGGCCAGCAGATTGCGGCAAATGGGCTGCAATCGACATCACCGATACGCCCTTAGGCTTTACCCGCGACACTTTCTTGAAACGAAATGCACCACGGTCTGGTACAACCAAAGACACAGCTTTTACGATGCCTGAAAAATGATCCCGCGAGGTCAAGAACACATCCAGTGCTTGCTGCGAACCATCTGCCGTTATCACCTGCGCATCAAGCGCCAAGAGCGCTGTTGCAAAATCTCCATAAGGGTGCGGCGCAAAAAGATTGCCACCGATTGTTGCAGCACTACGGATGGCAGGACCGCCCACAGCACGGGCAACATTCGACAAAAACTCAGCATCACGATTTTTGATAAGTTCAGACATCGTAATACCAGCACCAAGCACCAGCCGATTACCGTCCATTCGAATTTCTTTGAGGGACGGATCCAAGACACGCACCACGCGATCGAGGCCATCTTCTGCGCAATAGTTTATCGCTCGCATCACCAAGGTGCCGCCGCCATAGTAACGACCGCCAGAAGAGACAGCCTGCGTTGCTTCACCGAGTGTATTGAATGTTTGAACATCAATCATTGAGAACCCTCCAGCCCCATATGCGTGCGGATTGCTTCAAAACCCGCTGTGTAAATGCCGTCGCCAACAAGCGCTGCGAGTTCGTCTTCGCGGCCCGTTGGCGTATCAAATCGGCTTTCCCATTCCCAAAACGTTGTGTCTCCATCCGTGATGGGGAAGAGACGGACGTGAGAGACATAGTTGAATAACGGTATTGGCGTATCGAGCAGGCAATAGGTAAAAGTCTGCTCCATATCGGACAAAGACAGCAATTGTTCGCGCAGTTCTGATCCGTCTTCCAATTTGAAACGGCGGATACAACCAACACGGTCAGACTCTTGCGACCGCTCGATCTGGCTTGTTGCAACGGCTGGGTGCCATTGATCATGACCATTAAAATCACGGATCACATCCCAAACCGCCTCAATCGGCGCGTCAAGTACAGTGCTGCGAATGACCTTGACCAATCAACTAGCCTCCAAAATGCCGTTTAAGAGCGTCAAAACCAAGCTGGAACACATCGGTGCCGATGCCGTTGACCAAGTCTTCTTCATCAGACGGGTCGCAGGAAAATTCAGCAGACCACTCCATGAAGCAGCGCTCGCCATCTGTGATAGGCGTGCAACGGATGGTCGCCACATATTCGCTCAGCGGCATGTGGCTTTCCAAAATCGAATAGGTGCAGAACATATCGAAATCAGACAGGCCAAGTAGCTGCTCACGAATATTATCGCCACTATGCAAATTGAAGTTACGAATGCAGCTCACCTTGTCGGACGGCAGTGCATCTTCAATGCGGCTACTTGCAATTTTCGGATGCCAACGCGGTAAGCCATTGAAATCTCGGATCCGGTCCCAGACCTTATCGGCAGACGCATTGATGACGGTGGAGACGTAAACGCGGGCCATTTATTTCTTCTCCTTATCGCTCGAAGGCGATTTGCCTGCGTCTTTGCCGCCATCACCCTTTAGGCGCTTCATCTCATTGCCTGCACGGGCCATGTCGTTGGCTGTGCGGATAATGTCTGACTTGGCGATGTTGGACCCTTCAATGCCGATGTCGCTCAACAAGCTATCAACCATTGGGGCTTGAACACGGTAACGAAGAGCAGAGTTGATGACTTCATCGGTCGGGCTTCCGCCGCCACCGCCACCCGAGCCACCACCTTCGCCGTTAAAGCCTAGGCCGCCAACGCCAGAGCCACCAAGTTGCATGATTTTGATGTCGTTGATTTTCTCAAGCGGTTTAACGGATGCCGCAACAATGCCTTCCACATGCTCAAGCATTTTGCGTTTAAAGCGACCTTGGCGGGCACCATCGGTGAGGATGTTTTCAGCCTCATTGATAAGTTTTTGAGCTTCCGCCTCAACGGCTGCGCGGACACTTTCAGCTTCCGCAGCAATGCGTTTTTCATCTGCTGCTTTTTCAGCCATAAGAACATCAACCGACTTCTTACGCTCAGCAATTTCTTTCTCTTTGACGGTAAGCGTTTTCTCTGCAGCTTCCGTTGCTTTAGCGCGGGCAATTTCAGCTTCAACCTCAGCCGCACTTTCTTCAAGCGACTTTTTATAAAGCTCAATCGCTTTGTCCATTTCCGCTTCTTCAACCGCTTTTTCTCGGTCAATTTCTAGCTTGCGACGCTCTTTTTGATGACCAATACGAGCATCATCAAGACCACGCTCAGAACTAATTTTCGCGCGTTCAATTTCCTCTTGTGAGGCAATTTCTGCTTCACGCAAAGCTTGCATGCGCGAGATTTCAAGCTGTTCAAGCGACTTCTTACGCTCAAGCTTTTGGGCGTCGAGTTCTTTCTCGGCCATAATCTTGGTAACGTCGATTGATTTTTCTTTGCCAATGCGGGCAGCTTCAATCGCTTCTTCGGCTGCAATTTGTGCCGCATCATTTGCTTGATTACGAGCAATCTCACGTTTGCGAATTTCTTCATCACGCGAAATTTTCTCTTCAGCCGTTTCTTTCTCTTTCTCGATACGCATTTGGTCCACGAGACGACGGGAAGAAATTTCAGCGCTTTCCACCGCTTCATTCTTCTCGATTTCACGAGAGCGAAGTTCTGCCTCTTTCTCAATTTCAGAAGCCCGAGTTTTACGCTCTTCAGCAATCCGCTTGGCGTTTACATCTTCCTGCGCTTCGATGTTGGCTGTATCGACTGCACGGTTGCGCGCAATCTCGCGTTCACGAAGGTCTTTTTCGTAAGCAATGCGGTCCGCTGCAACTTTCTTCTCTTTAGAAATACGTTTTGCCTCTGTTGCTTCCGCCTTAGAAATTTCAGCTTTTTCCAACGTTTCAGCCATTGCGATGTCGCGGCTCTTGGTTTCTTCTTGGCTTTCAATGCGGCGCACAGCAAGACGGGATTCTTGTTCAATGCGGGCGCCATCTACAGCTTCGCGGGCCGCAATTTCAGCCTCATCGGTTGTTTGCTGACGGGCAATATCCAGCGCTTTAATTTCTTGCTCTGACTGGATGCGCTGAGAATTAACGGCATGCTCTTGGGCAATGCGTAATTTGTCAGCTTCTTCGCGCGCAGAAATTTCCGCTTCTTCAATCGCAAGGTTACGCGCAACCTCTTTTTCGCGGGTTTCACGCTCTAAAGCGATACGCGCATCGGTGATTGTGCTTTCTTGTTGAAGGCGGGCTTTTTCGAGCGCTTCTTTCGTTGCAATCTCGGCCTTCTCGGTTGTCTGGCGGGTTTTAATCCGCTCTTCAGTCAGCTTCTTATCCTGATTGATCCGCGCAATCTCAATCGCTTCTTTCGAAATGATTTCAGCTTCATCAATTGCTTTTTGACGCTCGATTTCTTTTTGACGAATACCGCGTTCGGAATCGATACGCGCTTCAGAGATTTGACGATCATTTTCAATACGCGCCGTCTCAATAACTTCCTTGTTTGAGAGGCTTGCTTGTTCCGCTTCTTTCTCACGCTCAGCACGTTCACGAACCAATTCAGCCCGTTGTTGCGCACGGCGGAATTCGATTTCACGCTCTTGCTCAAGACGCGCTTCTTCGCTTTCCTTTTCAATTGTCAGCGCTTGCTTTTCTGCTTCCAAATTGCGGGAGCGAATTTTGATCATTGATTCTTGTTCAATGTCATTACGCAGCTTACGACGCTCTTCAACGGCTTGGATAACAGTTGTTAGACCTTCAGCATCAAAGCGGTTTGATGGATTGAAGTAAGAAACGTCCGTTTGATCAATATCTGTGATTGCCACGCTTTCAAGAGCCAGACCATTATTGCTGATGCCTGTTTGGGCAGCGGCCAATACGCGGGCAACATATTCGTTTCTATTTTCGTGAATTTCATCACTGGTCATTTCGGAAGCGACGGTGCGAAGAGCCGAAATAAACTTACCTGACAAAAGCGAATGAATGCGGCCAGGTTCAAGAGTACGGCGGCCAAGTGTAGCAGCAGCACGACTAACCGCTTCGCGCGACTGGCCAACACTGACATAAAATTCAGCATCAACATCAATACGCATCCGGTCTTTGGTGAGAAGCGCATCTTCTTTTTCGCGGGTGATTGCTAACTCAATTGAGTTCATACTCACCGGCGTAATATCGTGGATGATCGGCCAGACAAACGCGCCGCTGTCTATAACCACTTTTTCCCCGAGGAAACCCGTCCTTACAAACGACACCTCTTTGGTTGATCGTTTATAGAGCCAATGCATCACCCAATAAATGATGAATATGACGATAACCGCAAGTATGAACCACAAGACTAACTGCCCTATAAATTGTCCGGTCATAACTTCTCTC
>JBDVXS010000036.1:0-9063 GCA_039964305.1 Hyphomicrobiales bacterium | reverse complement strand
TGAATTGCATTTCACGCGTCAAAGTGACGAACGTCCCGACACTTCAGAAGATGTCATCGCTCTATTACAAGCTGCTGGTCACGATGAGAGAGAGAAACTAGCGAAGCCTTTAGCCATTGAAATCTTATCAAGGCATGAGCTAAAATCCGACATGCATGTGATGTTAGGCACAGAGCTAATTACAAGTATGGCAACCATATTGAACATTCTATACATGAAACGAAAATTTGACACGAAAATCATCGATAGTGAACAAGTTTCCCTGAAATCTGGAATCTGTCTAATTGTTGTAGGCTTCCTCTTGCAAATTTTCGATGCGCTTAATTAAACTATTGGGCAATAACAGTTTCTATAACCATGCACGCCTACCAAAACACTCAAACCACAATTTTAGAAAAAACGTCAGTTGGCCTGTAAGCCGGGTTTTGTATGGCCTGTTGTTGCCAACAAACGTGGTAACCATTCATCTTGGCGGCTCATTGCTGAGACGCTCACGCAACCCACCCGGATGATTGGGCTGGAAATGGCCCTGCATTTTTTAACGGGGCACAAACCCCAAAATGCGCATCATCCCTATTCGGTCTTGCTCCCGGTGAGGTTTACCGTGCCATCTTTGTTGCCAAAGACGCGGTGGGCTCTTACCCCACCTTTTCACCCTTACCTCTTTGCCGGAGAGCTGGAGGCGGTATATTTTCTGCGGCACTCTCTCTAAAGGTGGCAATTGCTCACCACCCCCACCGGAAGTTATCCGGCACCGTATTCCCATGGAGCCCGGACTTTCCTCTCACATAACCTTTCGGACCCGCCTTGCGGCATCGATGTGAGCGGTTACCCAACCAACTGACTATAGGTATTTGGCGGAACTGGGCGAACACGTCAAGAGTTTCAAAACCCAACACCAAAAACACCGTGGGTTCACTCCTAGATGGTTGCAAGATATTGCTTCACACGGGAGCAATAAATTCGGTTCCATTTGGAGTATTTCTTAGCCCAAAGGCCGCTTTGATAACGCATGACGGTTTTGCAGGTATCGCCGCCTGCTTTTTTGTAGGCCATCGCCAAATATTTCATGCCCCATGTAATATTAGTTTCAGGATTATAAAGCGCCCGCATCGGCCCTTTATAACCAATACTGCGCGCTGTAGACGGCATCAATTGCATCAAACCAACCTCGCCCAAGCGACCACGAACCTTATAATTATAATTGCTTTCAACCTTCACAAACGCATGGGCCAAGCGCACGGGCACACCATGTTTTTGCGCGTGGCGTTCGATGATTTTATGGTAGGGCTTTTTCGCGAGACTGGACTTTGCTTCAGCAAGAGCGGGCGAGAAAGCAAGGCCAAATAGGGTGGCTGCAAGCATCGTCTTTGCGGTTAAAGTGCGCATCATATCGTGTATCCTTTTAACGGTTATGAACCGTCAAAGAAGTCGCGATAAATTATGGCGAAACAGCGCAATGCGCCATCACACAATATGAAATACAGTCAGTATATCAAGCTGTTACAGGAAGTGATTTCAGCAGATTATGGAGCGTCTCAATGGTCGAAGCGTCGGCCACGCCATCCACTTTTGATTGCCGCCAATGGCGCTGAAAGGCCGTAACCACATCTTGAGTTTTCCGATCAAAAACACCGTTTACTTCAATCCCATAGCCATAAAGTGCAAACATGGATTGCAAGGCTTCTATAGGTTGGCCTTCCTCGCCGATTTGGAAGAAGCGACCATCACCCAGCGGCGCTTCAGGCACCCAATGGCCGACGCCTGCTTCAAATAACTTATCCCACGGAAAATACTCGCCCGGATCCTGCTTTCGTGATGGCGCAACATCGGAATGACCGATCACGCGCTCAGGCGGTATGGCATTTCTGTGGCAGATGTCTTGTGAAAGCTTGATAACAGCCTCCATTTGAACATCATTGAACGGAATGTAGCCATGCTCATGGCCCGGGTTTGAAATTTCGATGCCAATCGAGCGGGAATTATTGTCTTCAATCCCCTTCCACGATCCAACACCTGCATGCCAACAGCGCAATTTTTCTGGCGCTGATTGCACAACGCGACCATCTTCAAACACGAAATAATGACAAGAGACTTTACTGGCTTCCATGCAAAGCCATTTCAGCGCTTTTTCAGCTTCAACCACACCCGTATAATGAATGAGCAGCATATCCGCCGGTCCACCAACACGCTCGTTTACATTGGGCGCAGGCCGCACATAGGCAACGTCTTTATAATCAGGGTCAAATGTTTCTGCGCTCACAGTCCACGTTCCTTTTTAAGCTGCTCATAAGCTGCATTAATGGCTGCCATTTTATCATTGGCCATGCTGACAAATTCTGGCGGCACGCCCCGTGCAATTAGGCGGTCTGGATGGTTTTCCTTCACAAGCAGTCGGTAATGCTTGCGAAGCTCAAAGTTACTCCATGAATGCTCGACACCGAGCACTTGATAAGGGTCATTCTCGCCGCCCTTTACATGGCGTGCTTTAATCGCGGCAAAGCTGTCATCTTCAAAACCAAAAATACGGGCGACCTCTTCCAAGAAGGCAACTTCGTCTTCGTGAATAATGCCATCTGCTTCTGCGATATGGAAAAGTCCGTCCAAGATGTCTTCTAAGATGTCCGGATCGTCTTTGTAAATTTTCAAAATCTGACCAGCATAAGCGTCAAAGCCCGCCACATCTTGCTTGGCAAGATTGAACATCCGCGCAACGTTTTGCTGCTCGGCGGGCGGAATATCGAAAATATCGCGAAACGCGTTTATCTCATCCAAGGTCACCACACCATCGGCTTTCGCCATCTTGGCAGAAAGCGCAATCATCGCGACAGTAAAGGCCACTTGGCGACGTTCAGGGTTGTCCGACACACCTGTGAGCAAACCAACCACAGCATCAAGCACACCAGCAACGGGCGCACTGGTGGCGATTGCCCCGACCACTTCAGAAATTTTACCCCAAATGCTCATTCAAAATCCGTCATTTATAAGATAACGGTCTTTACCCCTATCATTTTGACAATTTAGTCGACTCCTTTGGTTCTGACGAGTAGTTTCGCATCTTTCTGCGATCAATTTTTGAAAGCCGCCTCTTGAGCACCTCTGAAAAACAAGAACAACAGCCTGAGAACGCTGGCTTGGACACATCCATAAAAGGCCTTTTACTGGGCCTTTGCGGCGTTACAATTTTTGGTGCGACCGTTCCTGCAACAAGTCTTGCCGTTGCCGACCTCGACCCGTGGTTTATCACCTTTGGCCGCGCAACCGTTGCAGCAAGCCTTGCCGTCATCGTTATAGTGCTGACGGGAAAACGCCTGCCTCGCAAACTTTGGGCTGCAACTTTTTTCGGAAGTCTATGCTTGGTGATTGGCTTTCCAGGCTTCATTGGCCTTGCACTCGTAACCCTACCTGCCAGTCACTCTGGCGTTGTGTTGGGTCTGTTTCCAATCGCAACAGCAATAATGGCCGTTATCATCGCGGGAGAAAGGCCAAGTCGTAGCTTTTGGTTCTGGTCAGTGCTCGGCGCGATTTTGGTTACAATCTTTGCTATTCGTGACGGTACATTCGGTTTGGCACTGGGTGACATCTTTCTTGTCTGCGCCGTCATTCTCTCGTCAGCAGGTTATGCAATCTCAGGCATGCTTTCACGCCAAAAACCTGGCTGGGAAGTCATCTGCTGGCAATTGATCATGGCCTCGCCTGTTATCCTAATCGGCGTCTATTTCTTTTGGGATAGTGCTATTTTCACGGCCCGCCCAAGCGCTCAGGCAGGCTTTGCCTATGTCTCATTGTTTTCTATGTTCATCGGATTTTTTGTCTGGAACAAAGCCTTAGCCATTGGCGGCATTGCGCGGGTTGGTCAAACCTTGCTGATCCAACCCTTCGTCACACTCGCAATCTCAGCCCTTGTGCTAGGCGAGAAGATTTCCTTAGAAACCTACGCCTTTGCCGCCGCCATTGTTATGGTCGTGTGGTTTTCAAGCAGAGCACGTGCCCGCTAGCGCCTTAGCTATGGCCCTAGCTGTGACCCTAGCTGTGACCCTAGCTGTGACCTTGTATCGGTCTGACTTGATAAGGCACTTCAAGCCGCTCAATCATTTCTGCGGTTAGAGTAACATCAAGCGAGGCTATCGCGTCATCAAGGTGATGTGGCTTTGTTGCGCCAATAATTGGTGCCGTTACAAAACTCTTTGAACGCACCCATGCAAGCGCCACTTGTGCAGGCTTAACGCCTAATTCTGCCGCGACAGAACGAACAGCCGCCAGCACCTGCATATCGGCATCCGTTCCAAAGTAACCCATTGCCAGTTTGTCTGAACTTGAGCGTGTTGAAGCTTCATCATCCACCCCCTTAGTCAAAAAACCACGCGCCATGGGCGACCAAGGCGTCACCGCGATACCTTCGCTCTCACAAAGCGGCATCATCTCGCGCTCTTCTTCGCGATAAACCAAATTATAAAAATTCTGCATGGAGATAAATTCAGCAAAGCCATTCGCCCGTTGAATACTCAACATCTTCATGAACTCCCATGCAAACATCGAAGACGCCCCGATATAATGCGCCCGCCCAGAACGCACCACATCATCAAGCGCTTCGCAGATTTCTTCCATCGGTGTGTCATGATCAAGTCGGTGGATTATAAGCAGGTCCATATAGTCCATATCAAGGCGGTCTAATGACGCCTCAACCGCTTCCAGAATATGCTTTCGAGACAGGCCGCGCTGGTTGGGTTTATCCCCCATTGGCAAACCGACCTTGGACGCGACGACCACATCCTCACGTGGCAGATGGGAAAGCGCCTTACCTAAGATAACCTCGCTCTCACCCACGCTATAATAATTGGCCGTATCAAAGAAATTGATGCCCTTATCAAACGCCTCATGGATGAACGGAACAGACGCCGCCTCATCCAGCACCCAAGGATGCACTTTCCAGCCCGGCGCACCATAACTCATGCAACCAAGACAAAGCTCAGAAACCTTCAAGCCCGTGTTACCAAGTCGAGTATATTTCATGCTATTTTCCTAATATTATCCTGACACCCTGACACGATAGCCAACACGTGGGAAATGCACGGCGTGTTCGCCGGCTTCATCATTGGACAGGATCAATGCAACGCTGTCTCGTGATACGACCCGCAGCGTGCCAGTAACAGCATCTTCGCCGCTATCTGTTAGCGGTTCAACGCTGACCTTCATGCCAACTTTCAAGCCTTGCGGGTCGCGCTCGTCTGACGCTTCGGCTGTGGAAGGTGTTGCAGCCTTACAAACGGCAAGCGCATCTTTTGGAGAGATTTCTGACATATCGCCGTGGCCAATCGCTTCCATGCGCTCGGTCCACTGGTTCACGCCGTCAAACTCTTCAAAGAAGCTTGCTGCATCAGCCCATCGGCCCTTCAAGAACCAAACGAGATACCACACGAGCACGTCTGGCATCTTCGCATCATCTCCCGTGATGAATGCACCCGTTTCTTTCAGGCAATCATCAACCCAGCCAAGCATCGCGCGCAATTGAGAAAGCGTGTGCGGCATGTCGGCTGCTTCTTTTACCATGTCATGGTCTGGGCCGAGATAAAGCCGCCCACGGTCAGCCACAAACTCTGGCGGCAAGGAAGCAGCAGCAGGAGCCAGCACAGCTTTGAAAGCGTGAGTGAACATTTCACTATCTGTAAAACGTGACAACGCAAACGCCATCCCGCCACGCCCTGCGGGCGCAAGAGCTGGCGTAGGAAAGCGCTTATCAAGCTCGCGCAAAATGCATTGTGTATCACAATAAATATCAGCGCCAATTTGCATCACAGGAATACGGCGATAACCGCCCGTCATGGCGAATAATTCAGGGCGCGGTGGCAAACGGTTTTCTTCGCAGGACGCCCATGAAAGACCTTTTATGCCGAAGGTCTTTCTCACCTTCTCTGCCACTGGTGAGGGTGAGTAGTGGTGAAAAATAATATCGCTCATAAAGGGGCTGCCTTATCAATGTAAATCACAGGCAGAATAACGCTCTAACCGCCTTTTGCAATGAAGGCTGGATTGGCAAAGTCAACATCGTCGGCTTGATTGCGCTTACCATACATAAACGGCGTGCCATCTTCGTTAGAAACGGACCCACCAGCGGCCGCCAAAACGGCATGTCCTGCGGCAGTGTCCCATTCCATCGTGCGGCCAAAGCGCGGATATAAATCAGCTTCGGCAGCAGCAAGCAGACAAAACTTCAATGATGAGCCGATGGAAACGGTTTCTTTCACACCGGCACTTTCAAGATAAGCGTCGGTCTTCTCATCACGGTGCGAGCGGCTGGCAACAGCCACTACATGATCAGGGTTAGCAGCACGCACGGTGATAGTCGCACGCTCGTCAGAACTAATCTCAAAAGCACCCTTTCCAACCGAACCACCAAAGGTGCGCGATAAGGCGGGCGCATGAACAACACCTGCAACAGGTAAGCCATTTTCAATCAAACCAATATTGACCGTAAAAGCGCCATTGCGGTTTAAAAATTCGCGGGTGCCATCGAGTGGATCAACGAGAACAAACAAGTTGCCGATGTCTGGAATTTTTCCAGCAGCCGCTTCTTCCTCTGCAACGATTGGAAGGGTTGGATAAGCCTCGCGCAATCCTTTTAAGATGATCGCTTCAGCAGCAACGTCTGCTTCCGTTACAGGGGACGCATCTTGCTTCGTGCTTACATCAAAATCTGTCTGGTAGATTTCCATGATTTTTTCACCAGCACTCAACGCAAGCTTAAGCGCTACATCCGTGAATTCTTCGCGATCAATATTCAGCATTTACAGTCTTTCTTTGGGAGCGCTTTTAATACACAGATCCATCTAATTTGTCATAGATAATCTTCTTCATCAAAAGCTTCATAGAGCGTGGGAAGAGAGTGCCTATTTTTGCAAAAATCTTATTCGCAGCACTAGGCACAAGACTACTCTTTCGCTGGTCAATTGCGGAAAATATTTGCTTTGCCACCTCGTCAGAATTCATTCGCTTTTCAGCATTGGCCCCTTTTGGCGCATGGCGGCTTGCTTGTTCTGTTTTCATTGGGCCAGGGTATACCGTCAAAACATTGATGCCATCAGCCTTCAATGCCTTTCGCAAACTCTTTGCATAATTTGAAAGGGCCATCTTACTGGCCGCATAAGACGCTGCACCGGGGTAGCCAACATAAACGGAAAGTGAGGCTATGAAGACAAGTGTTCCGCCTCGTTTTATTGCGCCATCAGCCAAGAGCTTTTTGGTTAGCAACAGTGGAGAAGATACATTGATATCGAGGAGCCGTTGATGGGCGCTTGCCGGTATATCTTCAAACTTGCCCGTCGCGCTTACAGCTGCATTGTGAATGACAATATCATAAGGCCCTTTGGCAGATAACACAGGAGCAAGTGTTGCAATCGATTCAGGCTCAGATAAGTCAGCCGTTACTTGCAACGCATTAGTCGGGTCATCCCATTGATAGTCCAACCCAACAATGGTGTGCCCTTGCTCACTTGCAAAAGAGCTGAGCGATGCACCAAGCCCATTTGCAGCGCCCGTAATCAAAACACTCATGCCACACCTCCAAACAAAGCACGCTTGGCGGCAAAGAACAGGAGCGCTGGCATTGAGTAGCCTTTGCGCCGTTTCCCCGATGCAAGCACCCTTACAATGCCCTGAGCGACTTCCTGCGGCTTCATGAATAGTCCAGCCATGGGCGGCTCATCCATGCCTGCTTTTTTATGAAACGCCGTTCTGGTTGGCCCTGGACTTACGACCTGCACATTCACACGACCTTGCCATTCTATTTCGAGGTTATCGGCAAAATCATTGAGCGCTGTTTTGCTCGCCGTATAGCTTGCAAAATTGGGCGTCGCACTTCCTGCTGCCGTGGAGCTTATAAAACATACTGAGCCAGAACGGGCAGCAAGAGCGGGGTACAGGTTTTGACAAAGGGCGAGAGGCCCTTTCAAATTGACGGCAAGCAATGCAAGCAACGCCTCATCGCTTTCATCGCTTAAAGCACCGACATAGCCAATGCTCGCATTAAGCACGAGGTGGTCAATGCCGTCATCAAAACCAATTGACGCCAACCCTTGCATCACGTCCGCCGTGCTTTGAGAGGTTGAAAGGTCGGTTTGGATGTAGTGGCAATCCTTTGGCAAGGCGAGCTCATCTTCGTTACGACGGCCAACGATTACCAGTTCAGCGCCGCATACAGCCAAAAGACGAGCGACTTCAAGACCAATGCCATCGGTTCCCCCTGTAATGAGAACCCGTTTATTCCTAAAATCAGAACTCAAAAGCCTGCCTTTTTAAAACCTTGTTAACAGCTCAAATCAGCGCCTTGGCAGAACTCTCGCAATCCCAAATCACCTATCCTATTTGCGCCAAAACTAAGTCGCAGCCCTCTGCAAAAAATGCATAGCTGATATTCTCAGATATCGCTGGTTTCATAGGCACTTGCCGCTTATTTGAGCATCAACACTCTTCGGATGTTCCGAATGCTGTAATTTGGAGTATGACCCATGACCATTATTAATCAACTACGTCAATGGCAAATCAGCCGCCAGCGCGCAAGAGTCATCAACTCTTTGCCAAAGCGTCTGCTCGTAGACATTGGCATCGAAGACTACCGCACACGCTAAGTGCACTGAAATTACTTGCAGGGCCAATCTCTCCCTTCTCCCTCGTGTCCTGCATCATAAAATGCCGCTTCCCTCGAAGCGGCATTTTTTGTTACTAAACTATTAACGCTATCAATGCGTTAGATGCATGGCTCGCATGCAATTATTGCGATTGTGCTGCAGTGCAGCAATCACTATTTGTCCAATGTAAGAGAAAAATAAAAACACGAAATTGGAGAACAATAATGTTTTTTCTAGAAAATGTCCGTCGTTGGAACAAAGAACGCAACGCTATCAAAAGCCTGCACCAAATGAGCAACCGTGAACTTGCTGACATCGGTATCAACCGTAACGAAATCAAAGCGGCAGTTCGTCAAAACCACAGCTAAAACCAACTCGGTTTTAAAATACAAAAACCACCGCTTCTTTCGGACCGGCGGTTTTGTTTTATCTAAAATTC
>JBDVXS010000035.1:0-10590 GCA_039964305.1 Hyphomicrobiales bacterium | reverse complement strand
GCCAGCTGCTCGATGATAAACATTATTGTAAGTGAGCAAAATCGCCGCTTGGACGAGCCTACCGATGATAAAAACCCACGCAATCACGCAAGCAGTTTGAGTTACCGCATTAAGTGAAAACAGCGCAAGGGACGCTGCGTGAAACAAAATCGGCATCTCGAAATTGTTCGCTACAGCACGCGCTGCAACAGCGCAATAGTCATTGTCGGATTCAGGCTTCAACACCTTATAATCGCGAAGGTTGATTTCTTTGTTTTTCGCAGCAATCGCCCGTCTTCTGCCAAGCTCTATGTAAAGCGCAAAAACCAAGACCGCATGAGCTACCATCGGCCAAAAAATCAGCGCCTGTTTCATTGCTTAGCTGCCGCCGTGATAGTTCGGGCTTTCGCGCGTGATTTGTACATCATGCGGATGACTTTCGCGCAGGCCCGCGCTTGATATGCGGATGAACTTAGCTTTGGCTTGTAAATCCGTAATATCTGCCGCACCAACATAGCCCATCGCCGCGCGAAGACCGCCAGACATTTGGTGCAGAATGTTCGCAACGGGTCCTTTGTAAGGCACCTGCCCTTCAATGCCTTCTGGCACGAGTTTAAGCGTATTGGTGACTTCTGACTGGAAGTAACGGTCAGCAGAACCGCGCGCCATCGCGCCAACCGAGCCCATACCGCGATAGGATTTATAAGAACGGCCTTGGTGCAGATAAACTTCGCCAGGGCTTTCTTCTGTGCCAGCGAGCATTGAGCCAACCATGACAACAGAACCGCCGCCTGCAATGGCTTTGGCAATGTCGCCTGAATATTTAATGCCGCCATCGGCAATAATTGGTGTGCCGCTTTTAGCGCCCTCTTCCGCGCATTCCATAATGGCGGTCAGTTGCGGCATACCAACACCAGCAACAACACGGGTGGTACAAATTGAACCCGGACCAATACCAACTTTAATGCCATCAGCCCCTGCATCAATCAACGACTTAGTCGCTTCAGCAGTTGCCACATTACCGGCAATCACTTGAACGCTGTTTGAGAGCTTTTTAATGCGGCTGACAACGTCAAAAACATGCACCGAATGTCCGTGAGCTGTATCAACGACAACCACATCCACGCCCGCGTCAATCAACGCTTCCGCTCGCCCGAAGCCTTTGTCCCCAACGGTTGTTGCAGCAGCAACCCGCAAACGGCCTTCTTCGTCTTTACAAGCATTTGGATTGAGCTTTGATTTCTCGATATCTTTTACCGTAATCAAGCCAACGCATTTGTAGTTTTTATCAACCACCAAAAGCTTTTCAATGCGGTGTTGGTGCAACAGGCGCTTGGCTTCTTCGTGGGTCGCCCCTTCTGTAACCGTCACAAGATTTTCGCGGGTCATGAGTTCATAGATTTTTTGAGAAGGATCTGAAGCAAAGCGAACATCGCGGTTTGTCAAAATACCAACCAAACGACCTGGAACAGCGCCGCCTTGTTCAACCACTGGAATGCCTGAAATTTTGTTTTCTGACATAAGATCGAGTGCGTCTTGCAAGGTTGCCTCTGGGCCAACTGTTAGGGGATTGACCACCATGCCAGATTCAAACTTCTTGACCCGAGCAACTTGATTGGCTTGTTCATCGACATCGAGATTACGATGGATAACACCAATGCCACCAGCCTGCGCCATTGCAATTGCCAAACGCGCTTCGGTCACTGTGTCCATTGCGGAGGATACAATTGGAAGATTGAGTTCAATCGTCTTGGTAAAGCGGGAGGCAATGTTTGCATCCGCAGGCATCACTTCAGAGCGCCCAGGTTGCAGCAGCACATCATCAAAGGTGAGTGCTTCGTTACCAGTTACATGGGTTAAAATTTCGGCCATTAGTCAACTCCATCGCAATATTGGTTACGCTTATTTTGGGAGCAAATAAGCAGACAAAACCAAGTGGCTGTTGACGCGTTTCCCTACCATGCCTTTTTTAATGTGCAAAGGGCTAAGTTGCACTTATTACCCTTTAAATCCCTTGGCAAGCACATAGAGTTCTGGCGATTCTTTGCGGCTTGATGGTGGCTTGATGTGGTAGATTTTTTCAAAGTTCGCCTTCAAGTCCTTCAAAAGCGTCTGCTCGGTGCCACCACGAAACACTTTCGCCAAGAAATCACCACCAGGGGCCAAATTCTGTTTGGCAAAATCAAAAGCAACCTCGCATAGGTGCAGCGTACGAATATGGTCTGTCTGCTTATGCCCCGTTGTGGGCGCTGCCATATCAGACATGACAAGGTCAGGCTTGCGCCCGCCGATCGCCTGCATCAAAGCATCAGGTGCTTCATCGTCGAGAAAATCCATTTTCAACAGAGCAACGCCTGCTATCGGATCGACATCAAGATAATCAATGCCAACAACCAGCGGGTTATCGCTATTGGAGCCAAGCCGCTTTGCCGCAATTTGGCTCCATCCACCCGGTGCTGCGCCAAGGTCAACAATGCGCATGCCGCTGCGCAACAGTTTATGTTTCTCATCAATCTCAATAAGCTTATAGGCAGCGCGGGAGCGATAGCCATCGCGTTTGGCCTGCGCCACATAGGGGTCATTGAGCTGACGCTCTAACCATTGAGCCGAAGAATTCGACCGTTTCTTAGCGGTTTTTACGCGCACATGCAGGTTACGGCCAGCGGTTGAACGTGTACCGTCTTTAGAACCACTGCCTGAAGAGCGGCGGCCGCTTCCGGTTTTCGATCCTCGTGTCACTGCTTGTTACCTCTTGGACGATGACGATGATGGGGCTTTCTTCCCCCTCCATTACGCGGCCTTTGTGATGTTCGCAAGACACCGTCTTTATTCATGAGTTCATATAAGATGCCCTCACGCAGCCCACGGTCTGCCACCCGAAGGCGCGAACACGGCCATTTTCGGCGCAAGGCTTCCAAGATCGCGCAACCCGCCAGAACCAAATCAGCGCGGTCTTTGCCAATGCAAGCATTCTGCTCGCGCTCTTCAAAAGACATATCAAGCAATCGCTGTGTCATCGAAGACACTTCATCCGACGACATCCAAATACCATCGACCTTGCGTCTGTCGTAATATTCTAAGCCTAGATGCACCCCAGCAAGAGTTGTCACCGTGCCAGATGTACCAAGCATATGCACGCGCCCCTCGCTCACCATGTGAGAAAGCGCTTCCCCTTCAGGAAAATCATCGAGCATACCAATCACTTCATTGACCATGCCCTCAAAACTCTCAGGCGTCACCCGCACGCCACCATGACGTTCTGAGATATTCACCACGCCAACAGGCAGCGATGTCCATGTCCGAATTAGTTTTGATAATTCGCCACGACGCCGTTTGCCAGATTTGAGATCAAGCCAAACCAGCTCCGATGATCCACCACCAATATCAAACAAAATGGCACCGTCAGCACTTCTGTCTACGAGCGACGAACAACCTGCAACAGCCAAACGGGCTTCGGTTTCACGGTCAACGATTTCAAGTTCAAGGCCTGCTTCTTCGCGCACACGCTTGATGAATGTCTCTCCGTTTTCAGCAACGCGACATGCCTCAGTGGCGATGAGCCTAAAGCGCTTGATGTTTCGGTTATTCAGCTTGCTCGCACACACCTTCAGCGCATCAACAGCCCGGTCCATTGCTTCATCAGACAAACGCCCTGTGTGAGCAATCCCTTCGCCTAAGCGCACAATGCGCGAAAACGCATCCACCACCCGAAACGCAGAGCCGTTGGGAACGGCCACCAAAAGACGGCAATTGTTCGTGCCAAGATCAAGAGCTGCATAGGCGGGTCGATCGCGGAAATTCGTGCTTCTGTCGTGTTGAGGCCGTGGTTTTGTTGAGGGCGTTTGGGAGGGCGAACTGCGCGGTTGCATCCCATCAGCCTGATTTTCACGCGGCTTGCGGTTCCCCCAAGGCTTGCGACGACGTTTATTGCCTGCCCTTTGACCATTTTGAACATCACCAGCCTGCGGCTTACCCATTGAAGGCTGAACCGATTGGTCACCACCTTCGCTATCCGTATTTAAGGAAGGGACAGACTGGGGGTTAGGATGAGCGGTATTTTCTTGATGAGGGGCTTGGTTTGTTGATTGAGCCTGCGCCGCATTGCTTTGGCCTCTTTTGCCACGCCTACCCCGCCGACGGCGCTTACGTTTTGCGCCTTCTTGGTTTTTTGATGTATCAGCGTCACTGGACCCAGCCCCTGAAGAGCCAGAATCCTCGCCATCAAAATTTGCCACGTCGTTGCTCCGACGTGCCGTATCAAAATTGCGTGGTGGCTAGCTACTGCGGCACACGGTGAACGGTGCCAGACCAATGCTCTTCATCACCATATGCCTTTGAAACGGCACAGATTTGATTTCAAGTTGCAAACAGCCTAGCACGGAAACTGAGAACACCAAGAAAAGAATCCCCTGAGCCACCCTTTTATGATTTTTTCTGGTAAGAAGCGTAAAATTGAGAGCCCTTTAGCCCATGCCACCACCACTGATACACCTTAAAGAAACCACGCTTACCTTTGGCGGGTCGCCCCTTCTAACGGGAGCGGAATTGACTGTATTCGAACGCGAGCGCTTATGCCTTGTTGGTCGCAATGGCTCGGGAAAATCGACTTTCTTAAAAATCGTTGCAGGCGAAATTGCTGCTGATGGTGGTGAGCGCTTCGTTCAGCCGGGCACAACGATTCGATATTTGCCACAAGAACCTGACCTCTCCACCTTTGCCTCCATTCGTGAATACGCCATGGCAGGATTGAATGAGAGCGACGACCCCTACCGTGTCGATTACCTTCTTGATGCGTTGAAAATTGATGGTGATCGCGAACCCGTCAATTTATCGGGTGGCGAAAGCAGACGCGCTGCCCTTTGCCGTGCGCTCGCACCAGAGCCAGACGTATTGCTGCTTGATGAGCCAACCAACCACCTCGACTTGCCTGCGATTGAATGGCTTGAAGAGGAACTCAAAAGCACGAAGTCAGCACTTGTTCTCATCAGCCATGACCGCGCCTTCTTAAGCGCTTTGTCGAAAGGTACCGTTTGGCTTGATCGCGGCGTTACGCACAAGATTCCACAAGGCTTTGATGGCTTTGAAGAATGGCGTGACAAATTCTTTGAGGAAGAAGACCGTAACCTTCAGAAACTAAAGCAGAAAATCGTCGCGGAAGAAGATTGGCTTCGTTATGGCGTAACAGCCCGACGCAAGCGTAATGTGCGCCGCCTTGGTGACCTTCACAGCCTACGCGCCGAACATGCAGAAAAGCGCAGAAGCAATAAACGCGATGACATCTCTATGGAAGCCACATCAGCCGATGCCTCTGGCAAACTGGTTGTTGAGGCGCATGGGCTATCAAAGTCTTTTGGCGACAAAAAGATCGTCGACGATTTTTCCATTCGCATCGCGCGCGGTGAAAGTATTGGCGTTGTTGGTCCCAATGGTGCGGGTAAAACCACTTTGTTAAAGCTGATATTGGGCGAACTTACGCCTGATACAGGCACGATTAAGCTCGGTAGCAATCTGGAAACGGCAACGCTCGATCAACAACGCTCTTCGCTTTCACCTGATTGGAGCTTGAAAGATGCGCTCACCCAGGGCACTGGCGATACTGTCACCGTTGGTGGCGCGACCAAGCATGTTATGAGCTATATGAAAGACTTTCTCTTTCGCCCAGAACAGGCAAACACCCCTATCCATGCGCTATCAGGCGGTGAACGTGGCCGCGTTATGCTGGCCCGCGCCCTTTCCCAGCCCTCTAACTTGATGGTGCTTGATGAACCAACCAATGATCTCGACCTCGAAACGCTCGACCTCTTGCAAGAATTGCTGAGTAATTTTGAAGGTACGGTAATTATTGTCAGCCACGACCGTGATTTCATTGATCGTGTGGCGACTTCTACCATTGCTTATGAGCAGAACGGCAAATGGCTCTCATACCCCGGCGGCTACAGCGACATGGTTTCGCAGCGCGGGTATGGGGTGAAGGATGCGGATGCTGGTTTGGCAAAGAAGGCGGCGCGCGCAAAGTCTGACGACAAGCCACAGGCAGAAAAAACGTCGAAAGCAAAGCTTTCATACAAAGAAGAACACGCACTAAAGACGCTGCCAGATGAAATTGCGAAATTGGAACGGGATATCGAAAAACTCAATACAGCGTTGAGTGATTCCGATCTTTATAGTCGTGACCCAGCCATGTTTGAAAAATATTCAAAAGCCTTAGAGGGACGACAGGCTCTACTGGATAAAGCAGAGACACGTTGGCTAGAGCTTGAAGAGCTCAAGCAAAGCTTATCTTAAGTCTGCAAAGACGCACCATGCGCCTACACATGTCTGATTTGCACGGTTTAACGCGGCAAATAAGATCCGGCACACCCAAGGGTGACCGAATCCGGCTTTCAAAGGAAAGCCGGACTTAGTGTAGGTTCATGTAGTTGCGTGCTGCTTTAAGCGCTTTAGCTTTTTCAGCTTTTGTCATCTCTGAAGCAATTTCTGTACGGTATTCTTTAGCTGCTTCGCTACCGCTCATTGCTGCAAGGTTGAACCATTTGTGTGCTGAAACCAAGTTTACTTCAACATCACGTCCACATGAATACATCATGCCGAGTTCAAAGAATACTTCTGGTGAAAGAGCGCGACCGCCGATTGTCGAAAGTTCTGCGCTGTCTAATTCAAAACGAGCCATAATTGTTGTTCCTGTTCAAACTTCTTCGGTTTGCAGATTGTTCTGCGTTGATGAATACAGTTTGAAAGGTGCCGCTAAAAACCGAGTTAAGTTACAAGCTGAATCAAATCTGAATCAAATTGAAACGAATGATTCAGATTCATTTTGGATTCATATTTAGGTGGCTGATTCCATAGGGTTTGACTCGATTTTTAAGAAATGATTCAATTTTGGCTAAAGGCTTTTTTAACGACGATTCACATTGCAAAATTTAATTTTTGAAAAAATGTCCAAAAAAAGTGCCGTTTTCTGACGTTACGAGACGTTTTCAAACGGGAATTTTATGCTTACGTTTGCGTCAAGGGCGGTCCATCACACCCAAAGAAACCGCTTAAGGAGGAGAAGACAATGACAAAAATCGTATCGACAATTGCAGCATTAGCAGTGCTGGCTTCAACAAGCGCAAGCTTTGCTGCTGGTATTGAAGGCACTTGGAATAGGTCTGACGGCAAATCTAAAATCAGAATCTCAAAATGTGGCGGCAGTTTTTGCAGCAAGATTATTTGGCTTAAAGCCCCGCGCAAAGACACCAAAAACGAGAATGCTTCATTAAGAGGCCGCAACCTTGTTGGTGCTACCATTTCGAGAAACTTAAAACCTGCTGGCGCTGGCAAATGGTCTGGCAGCATCTATAGCCCTAAAAAAGGGAAAACCTATAGCGGCTTTGCAACCCTAAAAGGGAACAAGCTGAGCATGAAGGGCTGCCTAACGAGTGCTGGGCTGCTTTGCCAATCTGCGAAATTTACTCGTGCGAAGTAATCGCTGAGACGATATGACAATAAAAAGAGCCGCTCCACCTGGGGCGGCTTTTTGCCTTAAGGCTCATCACGATAAAGACGCGTTGCCACCCAGCGGCTAGAGCGATAGCCATCTGGCCGCCACAAGTGAGGCCATCCAACAGTAAGCACCTGCTTTCGCCTTACCGCTCGGCGCGCTTCTGCGTCATCGGCTCCTAGCTGCTTCAACCACGCAATCACTTCCCTGTCGTAGGCTGCAACCTCTGTGTTGTTGCGAATAGGCCAAACCGCAATGGTAGGGCGCGGGTTTTTAGAAAGCGCTAAATCTTTTGAACCGCCATAAACCAAGGGCTTTTGGTCCGCTGGCCAATAAGCCACTAGATGACCACCAATGCGGGGGTCTGTTGTTACGACGCGGTGATGGGGTTTTGTGTCAAAACGTTTTGCCAGTTCTTCAGATAGGCCTTTAAATGGAATGCCGAAATAGCAGCGCTTGCATACAGGGTCGAGCACATAAAAATTTGCAGCACGGCCAGCAAAGGCCACAACCATGAGGCTGAGGCATAAAAGCGTGAAGAGCTTCAAGCGACGATCAGACGGGAAACCACGGCGTATACGATCCATCAGCCATAAGGGCGTTAGAAACAGCACTGGCATCAAGGCATGTTCAGAATAGTCGGCAACACCCATCACAGCGCCCGCCACTAATAACGCACCAATCACAACAAGGGTCATGATGCGGATCATAGTTATTTCTTTGCGTTCACCTTCCACGATGGCGAAAAACTCTGGCATGAAAAGCAAAGCGACAATGGGAAGCAGGGGCGAGAGATAGGCGAGCGACTTTAAGGCCGCATTGCCTGCACCACTAAACATGCTCTCATAAGCAGGCCACTCGCTCGTTGTCGCAAGGTCTGCTAGAAGCGCTAAAGCCAATAACCCTCCCCCAACAACAATAAGGCGGGTTAGGGCTGCGTGCTTTGACCATGTAAAGAAAGCGCCCACGGCAAGGGCTGGTAAAAATATCCAAAACCACAGGCCGCTCAGCAGGCCCAAGCCAATAAACAGCACAAGCCATAAGCCATTAACCAGCGCCAAGCCCGCTCGGCCAAAAGCCCAAAATGTGCCCGCAACCGCAACCATGGTTATGAGAGGATAGGTGAAGCCTTCGTGAAACCGCCAACTGATTTGATATATCAGCGCATAGGCTTCCACTGTGAGAAGCGCCCAAAGGCCACTTTGCGAGATGCGGAAGCTAACCAGAAACACCAACAGCAAAGCAATGGCGAGCAGGCCATAACGCAGAATTTGGAAAACCAGCGCATTTTCACCCAAAACTTCGCTCAGGCCAAAGGTCAACACATCAAATGGGTGAGCGCCCGATTGTACGAGCAAATCAAACGTTTGCGCTTTTAAAAGACTAACAGGGTCATTCTCACCCAAGTTCCACGTCGCAAAAAGCCGCATGGTGCTGTGGACAATGCCATAAGACAATAGCAATGCCCCGACCAACCAAACACTCGGTCTTGATATGGGGCTTTTGGTATCCATTAGTTCGTTCTTAGTTCTTGACGTGGCACTGACATGATTAAAGCTGGTATATCACTATCATCGCCACAACAAGGCGTACTGCCAGAAATTGCCATCCCCAAATGTTGGTAAAATGCGATGGCGGCTTGGTTCGCCTCATCAACCTCTAACGTAACGTCACGCGCATGAGGGTATGTACCCAGTGCAAAGTCCATCAATTGGCGGCCAACCCCTGCCCCTTGGGCTGCGGGTAGAACATAAAGGCGGTGAATTTTGAGCAGCCCCTCGTTTTCAGCGGCATAAACATGCCCGACGCATTGGCCGTTCAATGTGGCAACACCGAACAATGCATCCTTTGAACCAATTTGTTGTTCAATATTTTGAGGTGAATGCCATCTAGAAATAATGTCTTCAACCTTCGCCCCACCGTGGATGGGGACATAGGTGGTTCGCCACGTTTCTATAATGACCGAGCGTGCGGCCTCTAAGTCTTCAACAGTTGCCTGCCGAATGACCACATCACTCATTACTCAATACCGATTTTCGACCGAAGAATTTCGTTCACCGCTTGCGGATTGGCTTTGCCTTGTGTGGCTTTCATCACCTGACCCACAAACCAGCCGAGAAGCTGCGGCTTCTCTTTGGCTTGTTCAACTTTTTCAGGGTTGGCTGCAATTACTTCATCAACAGCTGTTTCAATCGCGCCCGTGTCGGTCACTTGCTTCATGCCGCGCTCTTCAACGATGGCTGCTGGGTCGCCGCCTTCATTATAGACAATCTCAAACACGTCTTTTGCGATTTTACCAGAAATCGTGCCTTCTTTAATAAGGTCGATAATACCGCCAATTTGAGCTGCGGAAACGGGCGTGTCTTCAATTGAGCGACTGTCTTTATTAAGCGCGCCAAGAAGATCGTTGATGACCCAGTTAGCAGCAAGTTTCGCATCGCGGCCATCGGCAACTTGTTCAAAGAAGTCTGACGTTTCCTTTTCCGCGACCAAAACGCCCGCGTCATAAGGAGTGAGGCTTAGCTCATCAATAAATCGCGCTCGTTTTTCATCTGGAAGCTCTGGCAAATCAGAGGCAATCTCATCAACAAAGGCTTGATCGAACTCAAGCGGCAACAAATCTGGATCTGGGAAATAGCGGTAATCATGAGCTTCTTCTTTTGACCGCATAGAGCGCGTTTCACCCTTTACGCTATCATAAAGCCGCGTTTCTTGATCGATTTCGCCACCATCTTCAAGGATCGCGATTTGGCGGCGGGCTTCATATTCGATAGCCGCAACAGCAAAGCGCATGGAGTTGACGTTTTTGATCTCACACCGTGTGCCGAACTCACCGCCCGGTTTGCGTACAGACACGTTGATGTCCGCCCGCATAGAGCCTTGCTCCATATTGCCATCGCACGTTCCAAGATAACGCAGGATCGCGCGAAGTTTCGTTAGATAGGTGCGCGCTTCCTCAGATGAGCGAAGATCTGGCTTAGAAACAATCTCCATCAAGGCCACGCCAGAACGGTTCAAATCTACGAACGACATGGTTGGATGCTGGTCGTGCATGGATTTACCAGCATCTTGCTCAAGGTGCAGACGCTCCACACCGATTTCAACACGCTCACCGTCTTTCATGTCGA
>JBDVXS010000034.1:0-24760 GCA_039964305.1 Hyphomicrobiales bacterium | reverse complement strand
CAAAAGGACTAAGAAGCGCATTTACGCCGCCAACAATTGCCGTATCAATCTCACCTGATCGCAATGCTTCAACAGCACTATCCAGGGCGACAAGAGAAGACGAACAAGCCGTATCAACTGTAAAGCTTGGTCCTTGAAGGTCAAAAATATAAGAAATACGGTTTGAGACCAATGATAACGTATTGCCCGTCATCAAATAAGGGTCGACGGTTGCCGGATCAAATAGGAAGTGATCTCTATAATCCGTCGAAGCAGCCCCTACATAAACGCCAACTTTATGACCAGCCAGCTGCGTATGAGCGATACCAGCGTCTTCAATAGCCTCCCAAACAACCTCCAAAAGCAGACGTTGCTGCGGATCCATTTGCGTTGCTTCACGAGGAGAAATACCAAAAGGCGCCGGATCAAAGTCCCAAATATCATCAATGACACCCGCCGCAAAAGTGTACGCTTTGCCGACCCGACCAGCTTTTGGATGCCACCAACGCGCCTTCAAAAAACGGTCATCCGGTATTTCACTAACCGCACAAACGCCATCCAGCAAAAGCTTTTTAAAGTCAGTATAGCTAGAAGATCCAGGCAGGCGACAGCCTACGCCCATAACGCCAATTTTCACATTAGAATTGGGCTCGTTGGAAGTGCCAGCGCCCGCGTATTCAGTCTTCTTCGTCACTAAATTATTGCTCCAAATTGGATGTCACAATGAACTAAATCAAAGTCGAAAATCGCCTGTGATAAAAGCGCAATATATACGTAAATACACTTTTCACAACAAACGTATCCGCGCTAATTTGTAATATACTTTAACAATTTGTTTGCCTTAAATGATATTTTGTAACCGACCTGATATATCAGTTTAAAAATGATAAGCCATCTGTGTTAAACTAGATACACCTTTTAATAAAGCAAAATCAAACGCCAATAGAACTTGTATATTGGGACATGGTTTGATAGTGCTCGACTGAAGGGTGCTTTAATGGTGAAATGCACCAAACTAACTATCGGTATTTTGTGATTTTGAGACACCTCGTATTCATCTTTATGCTCATCAGCTTAGCAGCCTGCGGGTCTATTCCCGGATCTGGCCCAACAGCTGGTAAAATTGAGAAGCAAGCTGAAACGGACGGCGTTGCTAACTATATGCATGTTCAGTTGAACAATTCAGCGATCAGTGTACTCAGCGCCTACACATCTAAAGCACTTGCAGAGCGTTTTTCGTCTAAGCATACCCATAATCACCGCCAAACAATCGGCGTTGGCGATGTGCTTGACATAACTGTCTTTGAGTCAGGCAATGGTGGCCTGTTCAGCGGTGAAACGGGCTCACGTTCAGCTAATTTTCCTGCTATTCAAGTTTCTGAGAATGGTCAAATATCTCTCCCATATGCTGGTGTCATTAATGTGGATGGCGACACGCCATTACGCGTTCAAAACAAAATCATAGCACGCCTACGCGGTCAGGCCATCGAACCTCAGGTTTTGGTCGTGGTGGCAGGCAACAATTCAAATGCGGTGATTGTTGGTGGTGATGTCAGAAATCCGGGACGCATCCCTCTTAGCTTGGGAGAGACAACACTCCTTGACGCTGTAACGCTTGCAGGCGGGGCAACCAGCCCAACGCGCGAGACATTCGTTACCTTCATTCGCGGCAAAACCAAAGGCCGCCAACTTTTGCATACGATTATTGATGCAAAGGGCGAAAACATAAAAGTGAACGCAGGCGACCGCGTCATTCTTCGTCACGAGCCAGAAGCATTCCTTGTGCTTGGTGCTGTGAACCGTCCAGGCAACTATCCAATGTTGTCGACGAGAACCAATTTGCTAGAAGCTGTTGCCTCAGCAAGTGGCTTCCAGAACGAACGTGCTAACAAGCGCGGGATATTTGTCTTCCGTCAAGAACCACGCCACGTTGCAGAGCAATTGGGTACCGTTCCAGCGGGCCTTTCAGGATCGACGGTACCTGTCGTCTACCAATTGAAAATCACAGACCCCGTCTCTTACTTTGTTGCCAAAGAATTCATTGTTCGCAACAAAGATGCGGTCTTTACGGCTGATTCAAACTTCGTGAATATTCGTAAGTTCTTGCAATTGGTCGGAACCGTGACAGGATCAGGCATACAAGCAATTAACACAGGCGTGAACCTAACCGACTAGAACAAGTACGCGTCTAGCCATCCAGCCAGTCTAATCATTCTTAATTGTAAAACGTTGCGTTTGAGCAATGAATGAGCGCGCCCATGCGGGTAAAAACTGTGACATCCACGTTCCCCAATTGAGCGGCCAAGGAAAACTTACCTGAGACTTTCCCGCCTCAACCTTTGCAACAATCAATTTTGCAGCCTTGTCAGCAGAAACAATCATAGGAAGTGGCCCGTCATGCCCGCTTGCCATGTCCGTTGAGATATGGCCGGGTTGTACGTCTGTAATCTTAATCCCGTCTCGACCGAGCTTTTGGCGAAGACTTTCTGCATAGGCTGATAATCCTGCCTTCGACGCGCTATAGGCTGCTGCATCAGCTAAGGGGAAGGTGGCAGCCAAGGACGAGATGAAAACAATGTGTCCTGAGCCGCGTTCGCGCATTGGCCGAACGGCAGTATTTACCAAGGCAATTGCCGAACGCAAATTGACATCGATGGTTGCAAGTTCACTTTCAAGCTCTTCCATTCCATTTGGTGACCTTGCGCCATCAAAAAGACCGGCATTCACATAAACCACGTCAATCACCCCCGCGCTTTGGGTTGCCTGCTCTATGGCATTGGTGTCGACAAGATCAATCGCTAACGTTTCAACATCCGCGCCTTGAGCAGCACAGCGAGCGGCGACTTCGTCGAGTGCCGCTTTACTGCGAGCCCATAAAAGAAGTCGAATATTGGCTTTTGCAAGCCTCAGCGCCAAAGCCTTACCAAGACCACGACTAGCGCCTGTAATGAGTATCGTTTGCTGCACAATTTCTACCAATGTTGCCGTTCCATCAAAACAACGTCATTATATCCATATGACGCCTTAAACTGACCTAGTATTTTCTATCCGATTTATCAAACAATGCCACGAAACAAACAATTTGCAGCAACATAAAAACATCCGTGGTACATCATCGTTCAACAATGGATTCGGATATTTCAATGTCTTTAAAGCAGACAAAGAAATAAACCCTAATATAACGAGGAAACATTGACTCGGACTCTTTCCCTCTTGAATGCCGTCACAATGGTGGCGCTCTTTCTCTTTCTTACGTTCCAACCCTCCACAACATTGGCGCAGACGGCAGATCAAGAACTGCCGCCATCAGTCGATCATGATCAGCTTATTCAAGGCTGGCGTGCGCAACTTGATCAAATCAGCAGCGCGATTAAACGTCAGGGCATATCGGACAAAGAGCTGCTTGGCTTCAGGGCGGACGTTAGCGATATAAAAAATAACGCACAAAACCTATCAGATGAGCTCACGCCTGAAATTCAAAGCCTTACAAGCCGCCTTGAAAAGCTGAAACAAGCTGCAAGCGCCGCTCTGGTTCCAGCAACACCTGCAGATGATAGCGCAACGACCGAAGAAGAAGCACCACAAGAAGATGCCCCGCTTCAAGAAACGGAACAGCCAAGTGACCAACCTGCACAAAGCGAACAAGCAGCACCCCCGACTGAACTTTCTGCGTCAGAGATTGCCCTTAATGAAGAAAAATCCGAGCTTGAAAGCAACATCCTACAATTGAATGCGCAGTTTGGCCGTACCCAAGTTATTTTGCTGCGGGTTGATGAAATATCAGAAAGCATTGGCAATCTGAGACGCAACAAATTCACCAACACACTATTCAACAGCTCACCATCTTTATTGTCACCATCCCTGTGGGTGCAGGTTATTTCAGACACCCCCAACCTGATTACTGGACTGTTTTCAATATTGCTCGGCGGATTAGCGCGTATATGGACAGAAACGCCCATCTTGTTTCTTGGCTCCATTTTCGTTGGTTCATTGTTGTCATTTAGCCTGCTTTGCCACTTTAAACCTCTACAACTTACTGATCGCGCCCATCTTCCAACCAATGCCAAAGAACGCGGCATTGGCTATGGACAAGGGATCAATGCGCTCTTACGCGTCATCCGAAGCCTCACGCTCATCGTCTTAACTCCCGGTTTGGTCTTATTCACAGTCACACAAGCCGGTGTTGTCGCCGAGCGCCTTTCAGACCTTTTATGGACCTTATTTGCAGCTGTTGCTTATTTCGCTCTCGCACGGGGCCTCAGCCTCGCCATCTTCTCTCCGAGGAAACCTGAATTAAGGCTTGCGAATATCGATGATGGAAGAGCCGAAAATCTTCACAATGTTACAATGATCGGCCTTACAATTTCGCTCATTGGTTTCACCCTCTACGAATTTGCCAAAATTCTAGTGGCGTCAGAAGGCGTTGTTGTTTTCACACTTGGGCTCACCTCCGCATTGTTTGGCGGTTCCGCCTTGTTGAAATACGCCATGCGGAAAAAATCTGATGATCCAGACCAACAATTCATTCCCAATATATTGGTTTTGAAAGTTCTTAGCGTCTTCATCTTTATAAGCTTGACTATCGCGCTTATTGCTCCAATTGCAGGCTTCCCGAATTTAGGCGCGTTTGCGGTCAATCAAACTATATTGGCAGGGGTGATTTCAGCAATAATTTATATCGCCTTCCGGTTTATTGACGCATTCCTCGGCATGGAAGCTGACCCAACAACTGATGGTATTCCAATCATCACGTCGAGTAGTGCCCGCAGCCAACGCCGCACACAGGCAGTGTTGCTATTTTCAGGCCTTACAAAAGTCGTACTCACCATCCTTGGTTTAATCATTTTTGCCGCCTCTTGGGGCCTTGATACATCAAGCATTTGGCAAGATATCGGCAAGCTCTTTAAGGAGATAAAAATTGGTGAGCTCATCATTTCTCCTGCAACCATTCTAACAGCGATTGTCATTTTAGTTTTGGGCATATTAACAACCCGCGCCCTGCAACGGTGGTTTGCCAATCGTTTTTTACCAACTACAAACCTCGATGTTGGCCTACGCAATTCAATCACGACAGCCATTGGTTACATTGGTTTTATCATCTCGGTCATGATTGCTTTTTCTCAAGCAGGGCTGGATTTAAGCAGCTTAGCAATTGTCGCTGGTGCGCTTTCTCTCGGTATTGGTTTTGGTCTTCAAAGCATCGTCAGCAACTTCGTTTCAGGCATCATTTTGCTCGCAGAACGGCCCATTAAAGCTGGTGATTGGATTTCCGTTGGTGGATCAGAGGGAACCGTGAAAAAGATCAGCGTACGATCCACGGAAATTGAAACCTTTGACCGCGCCACAGTCATTATGCCGAACGCAGATTTTATCTCTGGGTCGGTCAAGAACTTCATGTATGGCAACACGATTGGGCGCTTCATTGTTAATGTTGGGGTTGGCTATGACAGCGACCCAAGTCAGGTCAAACAAATCTTACTTGAATGTGCGAAAAACCATCCCCTCGTATTAGCCTATCCAGAATGCTATGTGATATTCAGCGATTTCGGCGCGAGTTCATTAGATTTTGAACTTCGTGGCTACCTTTCAGACTGTGGAAATGGCTTAACCGTGCGTAGTGACCTTCGATTTGCCATATTCCAAAGGCTGAAAGAAGAAGGCATCGAAATACCGTTCCCGCAACAAGATGTGTACATTAAGAATCTAAGCGATAGTGACCTTGCACCGAATGCGGATAAGCAAGCAGCACCAGCTAAAGTAAGTAAGCAACCTTTACCAACATCGAGGCCGGAGCCTGTTACGATGCAACGCGATGAGATCGAAGGATCAGGAGATGCAGATGGAAAATAGGCAAACAACGAACCAGTGGGTTCGCCATAGTTTACTAATCGGCACGCTGGCGGCAATTCTCGCAAGTTGCGCTGAAGCCCCTCCTCCAGCGGCGCCAACCCGCCCTGCATTCTACAATAATTTAGAATCGCCAACAGCACAGCTAGACGTTCAAGACGCAGTGCGAGTCATTTCCACCTACCGCGTTAGCAAAGGCCTTGCCCCCGTACAAGTTGACCCTGAACTCGTGCTCCTTGCCCAAAGCCATGCCAATGCCCAAGCAAAAGCCAATAAGGTCGGACACAAGATTGGCGGTAGTTTTTCACAGCGCGTCAAAACCTTAAATCAAACACGATCAGTTTCCGTTGAAAATGTAAGTGCGGGCTATCGTAGTTTTGCAGAAGCTTTTTCAGGCTGGCGAGATTCCAAACGTCACAACGCAAACTTATTAAACCAAGGCGTAACCCGCTTTGGCATTGCAAAATCGGTGAACTCCAAGAGTAAGTTCAAAGTATTTTGGACATTGGTAATGACTGGCGAACCAATACAATAATGAGTTGGCTTAAGCGCGCCTGATCAGGTTTTTCGCGGTCTGCTTTGCTTGCCTGTGCAAGGTAATCATATTGCGAACTGTCAGCGCCGCAGCCTTTTGTGATGGCAGCGCAAAAAGCAGGTCTTTTATTTCGACCCGCTCGCTCCAAATAACATTTGCAAGAGTGTTGTCAGGGGCAGCACAAGAATCGAGGACAACGTCGTCCCCTTGTCCCATTAATTCATCAGCAAAACGGGCAAGCATCTGGTTGCCTGGCGAACATTCCGCAAAGCTCTCATCATAACTCGTTTTCCAAGAGAAATATTCGCCACGCGCTTTCAACAAAGTAAGTGCCGCGAGGATCGTGTCCCCTGCTTTAAGGGTTGCGACGGCAAAGGCATTACGGCTCGATAGGCGCACTGCGACATCACGGGCAAAGTCTGCATGTATCTTAGAATTTAAGAGTGCCGATTTATTCCCGCCTTTCCAACCCAATTTTTCAACCCGCATGAAGGTCTCAAAATGGTTGGGTACATTATCAGGGTCAGAACAAAGCTCGATGCAAAGAGGCCCTAAGTGGGCTGTGCGTTCGGCCAATCGGCGGTATCGACGATTAAGGCCCTGACGTCGCTGTTTAGATAATGTCACCTTGCGATATTCTTCGCCAGACAAATTCGTCATCATTGCCGCGCGCTTATAGCTTGTCAGTTCTTCCAAGGTGAAGAGACTCGCATCCTGATCAAAGTGTTCCATGCCCTTAAAAAGCTTAGAAAGAACAGGCGCGTCATATTCCGCACTAATACCAGACAAGAGTTCGTTCAACCCATAGGCGCACCCTTGGCGGACTAAAGGTGTGCCAAGGGGGATATAATCATGTGTCCAGATATGAGCAGTCTTCGGCCCTACATGGGCGAACCTAGAAACCCAAATTGGCGCAAGCGCAATCAAAACGCCATCGCCATCATAAACAGTAGCAACGCTTATGCGCCCCTTTGCCAAAGCATCAATGGCCGGCAAACAAAAGTCTGGATCAAAAAATGGATTAGGCACAATTGCGTGCTCACTCAGCTCACGCCAAGTGTTAATGAAGGATTCCTCCTTCATTTTATTTCTAGCTACAACCTGAAATTTAGGCCCTGCCAGCGCTTTTTTAGCAATAGCAACCAGTTTAACTGTCCCACATTCCCTGAACAGCGGCCAATATAACCCATTTAATCTTAAAAACCCTTGCACACTCGGGGTTTTCTTCTCGGTATCGTTAACAAGTGTGCTGAGCCAAAGGCTTTATAACCTAAACTCACCATTAGTGATTTGCTTATACACCGCTTCATCAACCGGCACATAAGCGCCCTTCTTCGGATCTTTGAAGAGCAAGCGATCATCAATGGCTGATGGGTCAAAGCCTTGTTTCACCAAATCAACTTTCCGCTGTTTGAAGGTGCCTGTTGCCTCAATTTCTTCCTGCAAGCGCAAAAAGATAGGCCGCGCGTATTCGGCCATATTATTGCAAACAAAGTCATGGAACCCATCAAGAGAAAAATCATCATCAACAGACAGCGACACCATACCCGCACGACCATCTACACCGTCAACAGCAACACCATAAACGTTGGCTTCTTTGATGCCTGGATAGCCTGTCAGTGTTTCTGATACTTCAGAAGTCGCAACATTTTCACCCTTCCAGCGGAAGGTATCGCCAATACGGTCGATAAAGTAGAAATAGCCATATTCATCTTTACGGATCAGATCGCCAGAACGGAACCAAGCGTCCCCCTCTTCAAAAGCACCACGAATGATTTTCTTCTCCGTCGCCACTTCATCCGCATAGCCCTCAAAGCGCTGAGCTGGTTTGGACGGATCGTTCAAAATTTGGCTAACCGCTTCCCCAACTTCATTTGGCTCACACTTCACCAAGAAACCATCTGGGCCGCGCACCGGCATTTCGGTGTCTTGATCGTATTTCACAATCTCAGTCACAAACTTCTTCTCTGCCCATTTCGGCAGGCGACCAATGGCACCAACCTTTTGGTCAAAGTTAAAGAAGACGGTGTTGCCCTCCGTTGAGGCATACCATTCCAGAATGAAAGGGATTTTGAAACGCGACTGGAACTCTTCCCAAATATCTGGGCGAAGACCATTGCCGTCAACCAGTCTGATCTTGTGCTTGTTCTCTTTTGGATGCACGGGCGTGTTCAACAAATAACGGCAAAGCTCACCGATATACTGGAACATGGTGCATTCATTATCGACAATATCATCCCAGAACGTGCTGGCTGAAAACTTGTCTTCAATATAGACCGAGCCACCCATGGTAAGCGTGATGCCGATCGCCATAATACCACCCGCTGTGTGATACATTGGCAGGCACACATACATACGGTCATTTTCAGTTGCTTGGGTTGCCGCCGCAAACGCATTCATAATCGCCATGGTGCGATAATGAATAATGTTCGCCGCCTTCGGCAAACCCGTTGTACCACTGGTGTAGATATAAAGCGCTTTATCCCAGTTGATAAATTTAACAATTTCATCGCCACTCAAAGCGCTGTCAGATAATCCATCAAGGGCTGTATCTAACCGCGTATAATCACCATCAGCGCCATAAAGCCATGGGTTCATTTCACCATCTAGATGGTTGGTCGTACCCTTGTAAGCATCGGCAAGCTCTGCATCCACGATGACAGCTTTTGGCGTCACAATGTTGATACAGTGAGCCAGCGACGCACCGGTCAAATTGGTATTAAGGAGCGCACACACGCCACCCACGCGAATAACGCCCAGCCATGCAGCCATATATTCTGGCTTGTTCGGCATAAGAAGAGCAACACAATCGCCCTTTTTAACGCCCTGCGCTTGTGCCCACCGCGCATATTGGTTGGCACGATTATCAAGGCCGCGATAGGTAAGCGTCTGCTCTTTGGAAATAAGCGCTGGTTTATCGCCATACTGCTCCGCCAAATCAGTAATTTGATGAGAGAGCGTATAGTCTGGATTTTTAGCGACTTTGGTGGTGCGTTTTAACGTGCGCAATGCGGCTGTTAAATACGTGTACTCCATTTTGAGTCGAGCAAATAAATTCATGGGTTCCTCCGACTGACCAATGTCACGTCGCTGGCTCCTCTTCCAACGGCACGACGGTCTTTTTATTTATCTAGTAGAATGACTGCATTTTCCTTACGTTTACGTCAAGGTCATTACCCATCGGCATGTGCCAATTTTTCACGATTCTTGTAAAAAATTGATCATATCTGCGTATTTATGTCAGTCTTGCAAAGATTATCAAACGGCACAAACACCAAATGAATTTTTTTCAGCTTGTGGTTTTGAGAGAGAAAGCTAGGTTGGACTCACAATAAACAATGTGACAAGAAAACGATGAGCAAAACTATCTTAGATGTAAAAGGGCTAAAATGCCCTTTGCCTGTGTTGAAAGTTCAAAAAGCCATGAAGAGCTTGGCATCAGGTGACATATTGGAAGTGCAAGCAACAGACCCGCTATCAGTGATCGACATTCCAGCCTATTGCAATGAAAGCGGCCATCGCCTCCTGCATAAAGCGAGCGAAGGGGATGACCATCTTTTTCAAATTGAGTGTGCTAGCTCTTAGGGGTTGCAACCGTCACTTTTCTAACGACATCGAGCCCTAAGAGTAAGGCATTCTCCAGTTTCTTCTGAGTATACACTTGAATGACCCGTGTCTCCTGCAGGCAACTTAATCCCCTTACCCAATATGAACTTCATCCCGTAAATTGCGGCAAGGCCACCAGGAAACCTATCGAATGGTTTTTTGATCCAGTAATATTGATCTGAAGTGAATTCCAAAGCGCCCTGCTCTACCAATTGATTCAAACCAATCCTGCCTGGCATCACACGGTAGGCAACGGCTGGCTTTGGTGAAACCACCGCTTTGGGATCAATTTCTACAAATGAATTAAGTTCTGAGCTTTTGAACAAGCGCGGTTTTTTGCTGTTATTTTTACCGTCAAGCTTCTTAACAGACTTTCGTTGGCTATCGAGTCGTTTGGCAAAACGGCCTAGCCCGACAAGCGGTACGAGTTTTTTCGCTTTATCCTCTTCAAGCTGGCCTGAAGGAACGTGGACTGTGGGAAACCTACGGTTGGCGATTATTTTTTCTACAGGTTGCTGCAAAAGGGTAGCGATCTTAGCAGACATAATTTTAGCCCGCCCGCCTTCAGCCTTTAGAGCATAGTTGAAACAGTGCCCTGTAACAGAAAACTCAATCTTATCTGCATCCAGCCCAACAACGCCGCCATGTTCTTTATCCCGACGAGTTCCCACGACAAATTTAGCAACCCGCTCCGTTGCCCCAGTTATGCGCCAAATCTGTGGTTTTAATACGTGAGAAAAAATATAAAGAGGCGTTTTTCCTGCTTCAATATTGAGATGGCCTGTCGTTGTCATTATATCCTGCCCAGCAACAGTGGCAGTTGATGCGGCGGCTCCCGCATTACCACTAACAACCACAACATCAGCCCCTGAAGGCACTTGCGGGAGTTTGCATTCTAGCGCACCTCGTCTGCCGTATTTATTGCGTCTGAGCAATGATCTGTTTACAGCAGGTTGCTTCCTTACAACTAATGATGGGTCCGCTGAAATTTTCTTGATCGCATCTGAAATCTCTTTAGCGTCCACTTTTCCGTCTTTGTTCAAATCAAACACGAAGACATTGCTGTAGGCTTGAGACGTCCTTCTGCCTGGCACCTGCTCGACTTTTGTTTTCGCATAGGCACTCAGTTCTTTAATTGAGATATTTCCGTCACTGTCTGTATCCGCATTCAGTTCGAATATCTTGTTTCTAGATCGCGCATTTGAATCCTGAACACTTTGAACCGTCTCGAATTCTTCGGGTGTTATAACTGTATCCCCATCAAGATCGAGGTGCAGAAATTGCGCAACAATTCTACTTCTGCTTTTAGCAGCAAGAACGTTGTTATACCGCTCCAAATCTGCTGGTGTGACAACGCCTGAAGGATTGATTTGATAAAGGACTTTCAAATAATTTTCGAGCGCTCTATCAGGCGACCGTTCGATCTGCCTTGCAAGCTGACGTGATAGTTCAAACTTTACCACCTCGCCTTTCGCCGATTGTTCCTTATCCGTTTCTTGGGCTTTCACCGCAGGCATTAGCAACACACTGCTCGCCAAGACACTTGATGCACATAAAAATTTAGAGAAATTCAAACGTATTTTTGCCACAGTAAATTATCCTTTTGAAATAAATTTACTCAACTATCTGCAATAAAAATTAAAAATTTCAAAAACAACCGCAAAAATTAATTGTTAAAAATGGATAGACGGTTCACCTAAAGCCCGTAGCGGCTCTCAATATATTCGCTGACCATTACTTTGAAATCTTCCGCGATATTATCACCGCGCAATGTCTTTGCCTTTTGCCCATCAATAAACACAGGAGCCGCTGGTGTTTCACCAGTGCCCGGTAATGAGATGCCGATGTCAGCGTGTTTGCTTTCACCCGGCCCATTCACGATGCAGCCCATAACAGCGACATTGAGTGCTTCAACACCTGGGTATTTTTCACGCCATTCTGGCATGCTGTCACGAATGTCCGCTTGGATTTGCTGTGCGAGTTCTTGGAATGTGGTCGAGGTTGTTCGCCCGCAACCAGGGCAAGCAGCAACGATCGGGATGAATTGACGGAAACCCATTGTCTGGAGCAACTCTTGGCTCACTTGAACCTCACGGGTCCGGTCACCGTTTGGTTCTGGTGTCAGCGAGATGCGGATCGTGTCGCCAATGCCTTGCTGCAACAAAACGCCCATAGCAGCCGATGACGCAACAATGCCTTTTGTCCCCATGCCTGCTTCTGTAAGGCCCAAATGCAAACAATGGTCCGAACGGCCCGCAAGGTCGGTATAAACAGCAATCAAATCTTGCACTTGGCTAACCTTGGCAGACAAGATCATCTTGTTGCGCGGCATGCCCAATTCTTCCGCACGATCAGCAGACAACAAAGCCGATTGAATAATCGTCTCATACATCACTTCTGTCGCCGTCATCGGGCTACCAGCTGCCGCATTGTCATCCATCAACTTAGTGAGGAGTTCCTCATCAAGCGAACCCCAGTTAACGCCAATACGCACTGGTTTGTCATAAGTGTTTGCCACTTCTATCATGTCAGCAAATTGCGTGTCACGCTTTGCTTTGAAGCCAACATTGCCCGGATTAATACGGTATTTCGCCAGCGCTTCAGCACAGGCTGGGTGGTCTTTCAAAAGCTTGTGGCCAATATAGTGGAAGTCACCAACCAGCGGCACATCAATGCCAGCAGCATCGAGCTTTTCTTTAATGTAAGGAACAGCGGCAGCACTTTCATCACGGTCGACCGTAATACGAACAAGCTCAGACCCTGCAACTGAGAGTGCGGTTACCTGCTCAACCGTTTTTTCAATATCGGCTGTATCCGTGTTTGTCATAGACTGCACAACCACCGGCGCGCCGCCACCGACTTGAACAGAACCGACTTGCACAGCTACTGATTGACGGCGGGGAAATGGTTTTGTGAGATAATCAGTCATGGTCGAACCTAAGTTGATCGCTTGAAACTTGCCCTTGATTTAGACCGTATTGCCCATTCTTGCAATCGTTATAGACCTTATTTGATCAGCACTAAGGGCCAATACACCCACAAAACGCTCAGCAATAGAATGTGATTAAACGTGAGGTGCTTGAAACGAGCATTCATTTATGTTGCATTGCAATAAACCTGACACAAGGAAACCAATCATGTCATCACCAAAATGCGCCGTTGTTACGGGATCAAGCTCAGGCATCGGCCTTGGCATCGCAGAAGAATTCGCAAAAGCTGGATATAGCGTTGCGTTGAACTCCTATACTGACAATGAAGCAGATCATGCGCTGGCTAAAAAACTCAGCGATGAAACGGGCGCGAAAGTTGTCTATATCAAAGCTGATATGTCGAAAGCTGACGAATGCACAGCGCTCGTAACACAAGCAAATGAAAAGCTTGGCTCCGTTGATATTCTCGTCAACAATGCAGGCATTCAATTTGTGGCACCGATTGACGAATTTCCAGCGTCAAAATGGGATGCCATCATTGCAATCAATATGTCATCAGCCTTCCACACGACAGCCGCCGCTTTGCCTATCATGCGTGAAAAGGGTTGGGGCCGTGTAATCAACATTGCTTCCGCCCACGGCTTAACCGCATCGCCTTACAAGTCTGCCTATGTCGCAGCAAAGCACGGCGTTGTTGGCCTTTCAAAGGTAACGGCATTGGAGACAGCGGAAGAAGACATTACCTGCAACGCAATTTGCCCAGGTTATGTGATGACGCCTCTCGTTGAAAGCCAAATTCCAGAGCAAATGAAAGCCCACAATATGTCACGCGAAGACGTGTTGAAAAACGTAATGTTGCTGCGTCAGCCATCACGCGAAATGGCAACAACAGAACAACTGGGTGGCACGGCGCTGTTCTTGGCGTCAGAACATGCCAAACAAATCACAGGAACGACCATCTCAGTTGATGGTGGCTGGACCGCGCTTTAAAGCGCCTTTGCCTTTCTGCAGGCGCTTTCGAGCGCTTGCAAAAATGCTGAACGATCACGTGGGGCGAACGGTTTTGCCCCGCCGCCCATCTCACCCATTTCTCGTAAGTGTTGATTGATGGCGCGCGAGGCGAGCGCTTGGCCGATATTGGCATTATCAAATTCACGCCCTGTATTGCCGATAACAATCGCACCCTTTTCCAAGCATCGTCCCGCAAGCGGAATATCTTGGGTCACAACCACATCCCCCTTGGTTGCTCGTTCCGCAATCCAATCATCTGCAACGTCTGGCCCATCTGGCACGACAACACGGTTGACCAGACGGTCTTCCGGCAAGCGCATAAAAGCATTGGCAACATATTGGATTGGCATTTCATGCCGAATTGCGACTTTCAACACTTCGTCTTTAACGGGGCATGCATCTGCATCGACATAGATTGTTGATTTATCGCTCATACCGTTTCAAATCCTCGATAATCCAATTCTAAATTGGATTGTTTATCGCTATCCGTTTGCCTGCTTAATATCTTCTTGTTCAATTTTTTTCTAGTTGGTTTCGCGTTGAAAGTTCTGCGGGACACGCGTGAGCGAACACATCGTTCACTTGGAAGAACTTGCTATGCACTTTAACCTTGCTAGGCTGATGCCTTCTTAAATTACAGGGATTTAAAATGGCCAAATTTGCAATCGTCGGATTTTATCTATCCATAAACGCACTGCTTTTTATATGGCTTTGTTTCAAAGTCATTAATGTCAGACGCGGTGAACAAATTTCAATTGGTAATGGCGATAATAAAAAGCTCCATCACCGCATAAGAGCACAGGGCAATGCTGCTGAATATATGCCAATTTTCTTTCTATTGATGGTAGGTGCCGCGTCACTTTCAACGCCGCCACTTGCTTTGCATGTGTTTGGTGCAGCTTTCACCGTTGGACGTATTTTGCATGCTTACTGGTTTTTAAGCCCATCAAAAAACTTGAAGCCGCGCGTCGCTGGTATGATGTTGACGCTATCGTCAACATCCATTTTGGCAGTTGGTTTACTCGCCCACTCAGTGGTTATTATGGCAGGCGGATATTAGGGCTTTAACCCCAAACCCGCCCACGCAAGCTTTAAAATGAAGGGGTATTATTCCCCTTCATAAACCACGAGCAAGTCTTTCGCATCGATCTGGTCGCCTACTTTTACAAGCAGCTCAGAAATCACACCGTTGCGTTCTGCGTGGATAGCCGTTTCCATTTTCATTGCTTCAATGGAGAGCAACACATCACCTGTGGTGATTTTCTGTCCCGACTTTGCAGCCAGTGTGGAAATGACGCCCGGCATTGGAGCCGCCACATGATCGGCATTGCCGTCTTCCGCTTTTGGTCGCGCGGTTGAACCCGCCGCCCCATGCGCCCGATCAGGCACCTTAGATGTACGCGGCTGACCATTGAGATCGAAGAATACTTTTTGTTCCCCTGTCTCATCGGTCTCAGAGAATGTCCGACAACGCACAACAAGCGTTTTACCTTTTTCAAGATCGAACGAAATCTCGTCCTGCTCTTTCATACCGTAAAAATAGGTAAGCGTTGGCAGCACAGATGTCGGCCCGTAAAGCTCTTGTGCTTTAGCAAATTCGATGAACACTTTTGGATACATCAAATAAGAAGCAAGCTCTTGATCGGTAATCTTGCGACCAATTTCAGTTTCAGCCTCTTTGCGTTCTGCTTCAAGATCTGCAGGTGGCAGCAACTTACCTGGAACTTCTGTAATCGGCTCAGCACCCTTAAGTGCTTTCTTTTGGATCGCCTCAGGCCATCCGCCTTCAGGTTGACCAAGATTACCAGACAGCATGTCGACCACTGATTCTGGGAAGGCAACTTCCTTGTCAGGATCAAGCACGTCTTTAACAGTAAGCTCAGACGCCACCATCATCAACGCCATGTCACCAACAACCTTAGAGGATGGCGTCACTTTGATAATGTCGCCAAACATCTCATTCACATCAGAATAGGTTTGCGCCACCTCGTGCCAACGGCTTTCAAGGCCTAGCGAACGAGCCTGCTCTTTGAGGTTGGTAAACTGACCACCTGGCATTTCATGCAGGTAAACTTCAGAGGCAGGGCCTTTCAAATCACTTTCAAAGGCTGCGTATTGCTTGCGCACCGTTTCCCAATAAAAACCGATCTCGCGGATGGCTTTATCATCAAGCCCCGTTGCACGATTGCCATGCTCAATTGCCGCAGAAATAGAACCCAACGCTGGCTGTGACGTCAGGCCAGAAAATGGATCCATCGCCGCATCAACTGCATCAACACCCGCATCAATAGCTGCCAAAACGGAAGCCGCAGAAATGCCAGATGTATCATGCGTGTGGAAATGAATTGGAAGGTCCGTCACATCACGAACAGCTTTGACCAGCAAGGTTGCCGCTGCTGGCTTAATGAGGCCCGCCATGTCTTTCAAACCGATGATATGAACACCAGCGTCGACAAATTCTTTGACGCGTTTTTGATAGTAGTCAATTGTATATTTGTCTGAACGGTTAGACATAAGGTCGCCAGTATAACAAATGGCACCCTCACAAATTTTACCGCTCTCCAAAATGGCATCGACTGAAACGCGCGTGTTTTCAACCCAGTTCAGCGCATCAAACACACGGAACAAGTCCATGCCCGCATCAGCGGCTTGTTTGATGAAATACTGAACAGAATTTTCAGGATAGCTCTTATAACCAACGCCGTTGGAGCCACGTACAAGACACTGTAGCAAAATGTTCGGCACACGCTCACGGATAAGCGCCAAACGTTCCCACGGATCTTCTGTAAGGAAACGCATCGACACATCAAAGGTTGCTCCACCCCAACATTCAAGGGAGAACAAATTCGGCATTGCACGCGCATAAGCATCAGCAATCGCAACAATGTCGTGAGTCCGCATGCGAGTTGCGAGCAAGGATTGGTGCGCGTCACGCATGGTCGTGTCAGTAATCAGCGTGCGATCTTGTTCACGCATCCATTTGGCGAGACCTTCAGGGCCGCGTTTTTCCAAAATCTGCTTCGTACTATCAAGTGCTGGCTGGCGATAAATCGGTGCCACAGGAATACGCAAACCATCCAGTGGCTTCACGCGTCCTTTTACATCTGGATGACCGTTCACAGAAACATCAGCAACATAACGCAACAGCTTGGTTGCACGGTCACGGCGTTGAACTTTGTCGAAAAGCTCTGGCGTGTTGTCGATGAACTTTGTTGTGTAGGTATCGTTTTTGAATTTCTCATGGGTGATGATGTTTTCAAGGAACGTCAAGTTGGTCGACACACCGCGAATACGAAACTCGCGCAAAGCACGGTCCATACGCTTGATCGCCTCAGCAGAGGTTGGTGCCCATGCGGTGACCTTTTCCAAAAGCGGATCATAAAAACGCGTAATCACAGCACCTGAATAAGCCGTACCGCCATCAAGGCGAATACCAAAACCTGTCGCGCCACGATAAGCCGTGATGCGGCCATAATCTGGAATGAAATTCTGTTCAGGATCTTCCGTGGTAATCCGACACTGCAACGCGTGGCCGTTCATACTAATCTCTGCTTGCGCAGGAACGCCCGATTTTTCGTCGCCAATCGCAAAACCATCCAAGATATGGATTTGGGCTTTAACGATATCAATACCAGTAATTTCTTCCGTTACCGTGTGCTCCACCTGAATACGTGGGTTTACTTCAATAAAGTAAAACTCATCGGTGTCTGCATCCATCAAGAATTCAACAGTACCCGCACCAATATAATCGGTAGCAGCACCAAGCGCGATGGCAGCGTCTGTTAAACCTTTGCGAATTTCTGGCGTCACATAAGGCGCAGGTGCCCGTTCCACAACTTTCTGGTTGCGGCGCTGAACAGAGCAATCCCGTTCAAACAAATGCACAACATTGCCATGGGTATCACCGAGCATTTGCACTTCAACGTGACGCGCACGTTCGACGAGCTTTTCAAGATAAACCTCGTCCTTACCAAAGGCAGCACGTGCCTCACGTTTCGCTTCGGTTACTTCGCGTTCAATTTCATCTTCACCACGAATAACCCGCATACCACGGCCACCGCCGCCCCAAGAGGCTTTCAGCATCAATGGATAGCCAACATTCTTCGCCATCTTTTTGATTTCGTCAAAATCATCTGGCAAAGGTTGCGTGGCAGGCACGACAGGAACGCCGACTTTTTCAGCCAAGTTTCTGGCAGATACTTTGTTGCCAAGAGAACGCATTGTTGAGGCTTTAGGGCCAATGAACGTTAGGCCTGCTTCTTCACAAGCATCAACAAATTCTGGGCTTTCAGAAAGAAGGCCATAACCTGGGTGAACGGCATCAGCGCCTGAGAGTTTTGCGACACGCAAAATTTCATCAATCGACAGATAAGCTTCAATCGGGCCCATACCACGGCCTATTTGATAGGCCTCATCTGCTTTAAAGCGATGCAGGGCTAATTTGTCTTCTTCTGCAAAGACGGCAACAGTTTTGAGGTCGAGTTCGTTGGCGGCACGAAATATACGAATGGCGATTTCTGAGCGGTTAGCAACGAGAATTTTTTTTATAGCCATAGGGTCTCCTATGTTGGGAGTTGGAGGATCCAACGAGCGGCTGAATCAGGCGTGGGTGTTTTGATGGTCATGCTAATAGCGCAATTGTGCACCTGCGAAAAGACCTAGAAACCTGTAAAATTTTAAGTTGGACTATTAATTAATAGGCAAACAAAAAAATTGCTTAGGAATTTGGTCCGATGAGGCAGACTATTTTCCCAACTCGAGGGCAAGCAATTTTCTTGAAAATTATGAATAGCTAGTGTGCAACAGAACGAATGCAGCCTAACGACTTACATTACCAGACCTAATTGACGTCCATTTTTCATCACTGGTTACAACGCACTCGTCAGAACCAACTTGAAGCCGATTTAAAGCGTCATCAACACGGTGACCACGAATAATGACATCGGGGGCAATTTCAACAAGCGGCATCAAAACGAATACACGGTCCAATATATGCTTATGCGGGATCGTGAGCTTATCTTTTGAAAATTCATGGTCGCCACAATAAAGAATATCGATGTCAATCAGTCTTGGACCCCAGCGGATTGTTTTCACACGGCCCATTTTTTCTTCAATAGCTTGCGTAATGCCAAGCAATGCCTGCGGTGATAAGTTTGTTTCACCAATGGCGCAAAGATTAAGAAATGAGGCTTGGTCTTCAACGCCCCAAGGAGCGGTTTCATAAAAACTAGACGCAACCGTCAATCTCAGGCCATCAGCTGCATCCAGCGCATCCAGCGCTTCACGCAAAACCGCGATACGGTCACCCTGATTGCTGCCAAGCGAAAAGCCAACCGGTTGCCACGCTTTATCAGCCAATGTCATCACGGTCCCGAACAATTACAACGCCGAGATAATCAACCACTTGAGGAACAGGCGCTGAACGCTTGCGGATGGTAACTTGGATCGAGGTTATGTCCTCATATCGCTTCAACGCTGTAACCGCGATCTCATGGCCAAATTTTTCAATCAGCGCAAAAGGGCCCGAGTTTGAGACATCTTCAGCGATTTGGCTCAGCGAGCCATAGCAAACAGCATTAGAATAATCGTCATTGGCTGCGAAAGCACGGGTATCCAGCTCGCATTCAATATCAATATCAAACTTCTGCCCAAGGGTATTTTCCTCTTGGAAAACGCCATGGTGAGCATGTAAACGTAAATTAGAAACGAGTATTTTATCGCTCATATCTGCTCCCTGATCATCCGTTCAATATGATCGAATTTGACCTATGCACTTAACTACGTGCGGCGTCAATCTGCATGAAAACGTCAATTGCCTCTCGATGAGGCCTAACATCGTGCACTCGGATGATTGAAATGCCTTCATAAATACTCAGCAAGTTGGCCGATAACGTACCAAACAAGCGCTCATCCACTTCCGCATTTAAAATAGCGCCAAGAAACCGCTTACGCGACAAGCCCATCAAAACCGGGAAGCCATAACGTTTAACACAATCAAGATTGGCCAGCACTTTGAGGTTTTGATCGAAGTCTTTGCCAAACCCAATACCGGGATCAAGAACAATCCGTTGATCTTTGATACCAGCCTTGTGCGCGCGCTCCAGTGAGGTCGTGAACCAGCGGTCCATATCGTCCAAAATATCAATTTTTCCATCAATACCATCAAAGCGATTATGCATAATCACCACATCCGTATCATGGCTTGCGGCCACCTGCGCAATCTCAGGATCACGCTGCAACCCCCATACATCATTGATTATCTTAGCACCCCGTTCCAAGGCAAACCCTGCTGTTTTTGCCTTGTAAGTATCAATGGAAATGGGGGTGTGAATATTACCAGCAAGCGCGTCAAATATAGGACCAAGCCGCGCGCATTCATCTTCCGCAGAGACGGTCTCATGGCCCGGCCTTGTGGATTCAGCGCCAATATCAAGAATATCAGCACCTTCCGCTTCCATCAAAAGGGCATGCTTCAACGCATACTCAGGAGCATCAAATGCACCGCCATCGGAAAAAGAATCCGGCGTTACATTCAAAATTCCCATGATTTGAGGGCGCTTCATCGACAACTGTCTTTCTCAACGCGAGGGCCAAATGGCGGCTTAATCGTCCATTTTCAAGGCTGCGATAAAGGCTTCTTGCGGAATTTCCACTTTACCAAACTGGCGCATCTTCTTCTTACCAGCCTTCTGCTTATCCAGCAGTTTGCGCTTACGCGACACATCACCACCGTAACATTTCGCCGTAACATCTTTACGCAGAGCAGAGATGGTTTCTCGCGCAATCACCTTGCCGCCAATCGCTGCTTGAATTGGAATTTTGAACATGTGACGCGGGATCAAGTCTTTCAACTTCTCACACATGACACGGCCACGGGCCTCTGATTGTGAGCGGTGAACCAGCATGGAAAGTGCATCCACCGGCTCAGCATTGACCAGCAAAGACATCTTCACCAAATCGCCAGCACGGTAATCGGTGATGTTATAATCGAAACTGGCATAGCCTTTGGAAATCGACTTCAAACGATCATAAAAATCAAACACCACTTCATTGAGTGGTAGATCATAGGTAAGCATCGCCCGTGTACCGACATAAGTCAGCTCAATTTGAATGCCCCGACGCTCTTGGCAGATTTTCAAAATTGGGCCTAAATATTCATCCGGCGTCAAAATCGTCGCTCTAATCCAAGGTTCACGCACTTCATCAATTTTCACGACATCAGGCATATCTGCAGGATTATGCAGCATAATCTCAGAGCCATCCGTCATGGTCATTTCATAAACCACACTTGGCGCTGTCGCGATGAGATCGAGGTTAAACTCACGCTCTAATCGCTCCTGAATGATTTCCAAGTGCAAAAGCCCCAAGAAACCACAGCGGAAACCGAAGCCAAGAGCCGCGGATGATTCCATCTCAAACGAGAAACTCGCATCATTCAACCGAAGCTTGCCAGTGGCAGCGCGCAACTCTTCAAAATCATTGGCGTCCACGGGGAACAAGCCACAAAACACAACAGGCTGCGCTTCACGGAAACCACCGAGTGGCTCCACATTGCTACCCTTAGCATCACAAATTGTATCACCGACGCGGGTATCAGCCACTTCTTTAATGGAAGCTGTAATAAAGCCAATTTCACCTGGATAAAGCGTATCCATTGTTTCCATTTTAGGACGGAAGACACCCATGCGCTCAATGCTATACGTTGCATCGGTGCCCATCATTTTGATTTGCTGACCTTTTTTCATGGTGCCATCAATAATGCGGACAATCACCACAACGCCGAGATACACATCATAATAGGAATCAACCAGCATCGCTTTTAGCGGCGCATCGCGGTCCCCTTCAGGTGCAGGCAAACGCTCAACGATGGCATCCAGAACTTCTTCAATGCCGATGCCTGTTTTGGCAGAAATCATAACGGCTTCAGACGCATCAAGACCAATTACATCTTCAATTTGCGCTTTGATCCGGTCTGGTTCAGCTGCTGGCAGGTCAATCTTGTTGAGGACAGAAACAATCTCATGGTCCACCTCAATTGCCTGATACACATTGGCAAGCGTTTGCGCTTCCACACCTTGGGATGCATCCACCACCAAGAGCGAACCTTCACAAGCCGCCAACGAACGGTTCACCTCATAAGCAAAATCCACATGGCCTGGCGTGTCGATTAGGTTCAACACATAGGTCGAGCCATCGCGGTGCGGATATTCAAGTCGCACGGTCTGCGCCTTAATCGTAATGCCGCGTTCGCGTTCAATGTCCATATTGTCGAGCACTTGGTTAGTCATCTCACGCTGGGTTAGACCGCCTGTCACTTGGATCAAGCGATCAGCCAATGTGGATTTGCCATGATCAATATGGGCAACAATAGAAAAATTTCGGATTTTGGATATGTCTGTCATGGGGGTCAGATAGCATCGGTTGCAACGGCTGGAAAGGAGATTTAAGCGCAAAGGCTAATTTTGCCTGCGTGATAGTGTCTTAAACAAGGAAATTAGCTGCGAAAAGGCGCGTTAAACTGAAAGAGCATCAACGAGCCAAGGCAAACTCACTTCGTAACGCGGGCCAATAGTGCCGTGACCACCATCAAACTCTTCAAAACGACCCTTAACGTTCGCGCCTTCCATCATGCCCACAACACGCCGTGTTCCATACAGAATATTGTATTCATCTTGACGACCACAATCGATGTAAACGGCCTTTGCCTGTTCGAACGCTCTCATCGCCTCTGGTACAAATGTCAGCGGATCAAAGGCCAGCCACTTTTGCCAATGCTCATCGAGAAATTCGCAGGTGTCATGCGTCACAGGCAATCGAACGTCTAGCGGCGCACCTTCACCACCAACAGGGTCATAACTTGCCGCCATAGCCAGCATCATAAGGGCTGAAATTTGTTCGCCCTTGGGTTTTTCTTGGCTCCAAAACGCATCCAGAAACGCCTGTGCGTTAAAATCATAAGCCCCCAACACACGCAGTGCTTTTGGCAGTTCGCCACGATAGACAAAGTCGAACCCACAATCACCCGCATGGCTGCCAGCTGCCGCCCAAACGTCTGGACGTTTTGCAAGATTATAAAGCGCACCATAGCCGCCTGAAGAATGCCCAAACAGCCCACGTCGCCCCTCGCCGCCACAACCATATTTTTCTTCAACAGCTGGCACAAGATCATCAGCTAACGCGTCTGACCAATTACCAATGACAGAAGAATTGACGAATTGCGTGCCACCAAGCCGATTATAGCTATCCACAAATGCAACAACGCAGGGCGCAAGTTCACCGCTTTCAAATAAGCGATCAAGGCGCTCTGGAATGCTTTCACCAAAATTACGCCACCCCGTTAAAGACGGGCCACTATTGAGATATGAGGCAAGGCACACAAGCAGCGGCAGGCCATTTGTATCGTGGTCCTTTGGATACCAGACCTCGACTTGCTTGTGAGCGCTATCACCCAGCCAATTGCCATCAAGTGATGTCAAATGGAGTGTGAACTGATCAAGCTCAGACACGATTGAGCAATTAGGGCGCCGCATTTTGCTTTTCTTCTGCTGCTTCTTCTGCAGCTCTTCGAGTATGCCGCTTATTGAGTGGATCAATGGAGGAAACTTCACCGCTCCATACGATATTTTTATAGTCAAAACCTTTGACTAAGGTTGGTTTGACCACTTCAAAATAAGGCGACAAATCAAAATCACGCGGCGCAAACAGCGAGTGATGTCTGATATGCATGACTTCTGATTGGCAATGCCCTTTAGCGCAATCCTTACTTTCAATATCGTCAAAGACTGGCAAAACCGGATAACCCACTTCTTGAAAAGCTTGTGCAATCAACGTGGAGCAAATTGCACGACTGGGATCACCTGATCCAAGCGAAATCATCCGTCGGCGGATAGGCGCTGGGAAAGGGATCGGAAAGAAATAGCGCAGCATGTCAAAAATGTTGGAATGGTCATACTGTGTGCCAATTCTCGAAATCGCATAATGGATTACTTTTTCCGTATCTTCATCGCTCAATGAGACAGGCCGACAAATTCGCGTATTATAGGTCTCATACTTAGAAAGTGGCACCGCGACGCAACCTTCGCCAAGGTTCACCTCAACAAGACAAGGTCGGTCTTCAGGGTCATTATTTTGATCAATTGGAACGCTAACAGAATCGCCCACATACATCGCCGCATGAGACCAAGTTGATTGAGTCAAATATTTGATAGCAGATGAAACTTGGCGGTTTCCTTCAACCAGCACAATATCCCCTGGCCGTAAAATGGCGCGCATGGTTTTAAGGTCTGATGGCGTAAACGGCACATAGCCGCTCTTTTCCATATTCAAACCCTTGGCGACAAAGCGACCAATGCGATCAAAAATTGTGTCTTTCCCAGTCTCAGACATCGTTACTCATATCATTTCTTAATCTTGCCAACCAAACGCTTAAACAAGAACAGGTAGGATGCAATGCCCCTTGTAATCAATAATTCTCACATTCTCCAGACTTTACGTCACTTGATGGATAAATCGACCTCCTAAACAGCAGATTTGTGCGCTTTCACTTGTATTCATCCATTGACAAAACACTCTTTTCACCTCTATATCTCGCCCACTTCTTGGAAATGACATCATTTCCGGCTGACCATGGTTGCGACCATGGAGGTTAACATCAGACAGCGCGATGCGCCCTCTGGTGTGTTTTTGGTTTGTTTTGTTGGTGGTCTACCCACCTGAAGATGAGGGAACGCGATGTTTGAAAGTCTGTCCGACCGCCTTGGCTCGATATTTGACGGCCTAACAAAACGCGGCGCCCTCTCAGACAAAGACGTCAACGAAGCCCTTCGTGAAGTTCGCCGCGCCCTGATTGAAG
>JBDVXS010000033.1:0-6565 GCA_039964305.1 Hyphomicrobiales bacterium | reverse complement strand
TTCACATCAAACCTCATCAATACACTTGAGGCTGGTGCTGGCGATTTGACACTTGCTGATTTGAACGAAGAAGGCGCAAACCTACTGACACTTCAAACACGTCAGCAGCTTGCTTCAACTTCATTGTCGTTCGCGACACAGTCACAATCTTCAGTTTTGTCACTCTTCTAGGCCTCGGCTTAGACCTAAGACGACTAAAAAGAAGAAAACAAAAATCGAAACGGGGTCGCCATTAGCGGCCCCGTTTTTTTATGTTTTGGCAGAAAGTCAAAATCCCTTTTCTACATTAAGAACTTATTCATCATAGTTTGAGAGAGTAAGGCATCGGCCAAGAATGGCCTCGTAACAGTATCCTAGAAAAGGAAAGACAGAATGTCTGATATTAACCTCTCATCCGCAGTTCGTACGTCCCTTACTTCACTTCAGTCGACTGCTGATCTACTTTCATCAACTCAGGAACGTCTTGCGACGGGTAACCGCGTAAACTCTGCTCTTGATGATCCAACTGCCTTCTTTACAGCTTCTGCTTTGAACAACCGCGCTTCTGACTTGGGCACTTTGCTCGACGCTCAGCAGCAAGCTATTCGTACAGTTGAAGCGGCTGACCAAGGTATTACAGCTATTGAAGATCTTGTTGACAGTGCACGAGCACAAGCAACGGCTGCTCTTCAAACAGAAGACCCTGCTGCACGTGCTGAAGCCGCTGCTGCTTTTGATGAAATTGTTGGCCAGATCGAAGATCTTGCTGGTGATGCATCGTTCAATGGTACAAACTTGCTCGCTGGTGATGACCTTCAAGTGGTCTTCAATGAAAGCGGTGATGCTAGCCTTACTGTTGAAGGTTTTGACCTTACCAACGCTGTTACAAACCTTGGCCTTCAAGAACAAACAGCTGGTGAATCAATTGTAACAGCTGGTGTAGATGCTGAATTTGACACTGCCAACCTAACAGTAGCAGGTGGTGATACAATCCAACTCTCTGATGGCACTACAGACCTGGGTGAAATTACTGTAACAGCAGCAGCCGCTGTTGCGACTGAAGCAGAAATCACAACTGCAATTGGCGCTGCAATTACAGCCTTCGAAGCAGAAAATGGAGCTGGTAGTTCAACTATTTCCGTTGCATCAGGTGTTGTAGAATCAGCTGAAGGCGATATTGAAGTCGCACAACGTGGTTCTGCTACAGTCAACACTTCTAGTGCAGATGGTGGTGCTGGTGATACTGCCTTTGTCCAAGAAGTTGTAACAGGCGGTAGTTTTGCTTCTGATAGCGCAATTAATGCAGCTCTAGCTCAGATTGATAGTGCACTAGGTACATTGCGTTCATCTGCTGCGTCACTCGGTTCTGACCTTTCTACAATTCAGATCCGTCAAGACTTCACATCAAACCTCATCAATACACTTGAGGCTGGTGCTGGCGATTTGACACTTGCTGATTTGAACGAAGAAGGCGCAAACCTACTGACACTTCAAACACGTCAGCAGCTTGCTTCAACATCGCTTTCATTCGCGACACAGTCAGACTCATCAGTTTTGTCACTCTTCTAGGTTTTGGCCTAGATTCCAGACGAAAACGAAGAAAACCAAATCGAAGACAGAAGCGGAGGCAGTAATGCCCCCGCTTTTCTTTGGCTTGAGCGGGGTTGTAAACACATTATTAACCATAGTTAGACATCTTTAGGTAACATCTGAGTCGCCCCACGTCGGCGAACTGTCCAAACGGAGCCTATTATGTCTGAAATCAATCTATCTTCAGCCGTTAGAACCAGTCTAGTTTCACTGCAATCAACGGCAGAATTGCTAAACACCACACAAGAACGTCTCGCGACTGGCAATAGAGTGAACTCAGCGCTTGATGATCCAACGGCATTTTTTACCGCTGCGGCCCTCAACAATCGCGCGAATGACCTTTCAACGTTGCTCGATGCCCAAGGGCAAGCGATTAGAACAGTTGAAGTTGCTGATGATGGCTTGACGGCTATTCAAGCTCTTGTCGATTCAGCAAGAGCCCAAGCAACTGCAGCTCTTCAAACAGAAGATCTGACGGCTAGAGCCACAGCAGCTGAAGCTTTCGACGATATTTTGGGCCAAATTCAACAATTGGCAGACGATGCCTCCTTCAACGGCACAAACCTCCTTCAAGGCGATGACTTACAGGTTATCTTTAACGAAGATGGCTCCTCTAGTCTGACGGTTGAAGGCGTAGATTTCACAAATGCAGCAACAAGCCTCGGCCTTACGAACCAAACTGGGCTCCTTGTCGGTAGAACAGACGCTTCATTGGCTGTTGCTGACTTTGGCGGCACACCATCTGCTGGCGATACAATTACCATTTCTGATGGAACATCGAGTGTTTCATTCGAGTTAGCTGATGCAGACGGCACTCCAGGCATTTCAGATGCAGATATCGCGGCTTCTGCTGCTGCAGCTGAAGCAAATGGTGACATTAACCTCGGTAGCATCGGCATTGATGCAACAACGGGTGAAGTCACTTCAGATGCAGGTAATTTGTCTGTGACCGTTTCTGATCCAACAGGTGCCGTTACTGGCGCTGCGGTAACAGGCGCTGGTACAGGTACAGCGTTCGTTGCGGGTACTGGTGGTGATTTCGCCGATGATGCATCAATCAATGCTGCACTTGAATCAATTGATAGCGCTTTATCCACTCTACGTTCATCCGCCTCATCATTCGGCGCTGATCTCTCAACAATTCAAATTCGCCAAGACTTCACATCACAGCTTATCAACACACTAGAACTTGGTTCAGGTGACTTGACGCTTGCTGACCTCAACGAAGAAGGCGCGAACCTACTGACACTTCAGACCCGTCAGCAGCTTGCTTCTACATCGCTCTCATTCGCGACACAGGCAGACCAGTCGGTCCTCTCGCTCTTCGGTTAAAACTTCAAAAACACGCTCCTAACTGTGTTAAACGGGGATGCTTTGCATCCCCGTTTTTTTGTGCGCACCCTTAAGCCCGCAACCGTTGTATACTCTAATAAATTCGCGATTCGTTGAGGGGTAGATCATGCCATTAAAAGTAGAATTAAAACCAGGTGAGAAGATCATTCTAGGTCAAGCGGTCATCACCAATGGTGACCAGCGCGCGCGCTTCACATTAGATGGCAGCGCCCCTCTCCTACGTGAAAAAGATATTATGACTTCTAGTGCGGCTGACAGCCCAGCAAAACTTGTCTATCTGGCTGTGCAGATGATGTATGTGGAACAAGATATCGACAAACATCACCAAGATTATTTCAAACTAGTAACCGATATTTTGTCCGCTGCACCGAGCCTTTCTGGTGAGATTTCTGCCATCAATAATCATATCTTAACGGGTAACCTTTATAAAGGATTGAAGGGCGCTAAGTCCTTGATTGAAAAAGAAGAAGGGCTACTCAACAATGTACGGACAATCGGCAGCGACGGCCTATCAGACGATGGCCAAGAAAGCGACGACACCGCGTGAACTAGAAGCTGAAATCCTGACTAAGGCAGCAAACAAGTTCTACCAGATCGCTAACAACTGGGATGCTGAAAAGAAAACTCTAAGTAGCGCTCTTCAGTACAATCAAAAGCTTTGGACAATCTTTGTTTCCAACGCTACCGACCCTGAATGTGACTTGCCACATGCTCTGCGAAACAACGTTGCCAATCTTGGCGTTTTTGTTTTCAAACGCACCGCACAATTGATGGCAGCGCCTGATAAAAATGATCTTCAAATTCTAATCACGATCAACCGTGAACTTGCAGCTGGTTTGAGAAGCTAAAGCCCAAAGCCTCATCAAAGCGCAGAACAAAATGCATGAAGCCGCCTTATGAGGCGGCTTTTTTGTTGGTAAAATTCTTGAAAACTAAAACTCTAAAGACCTGCGGCTATGTCGCCGCTATCGATTAGATGAAGTTGATAAGAGATAGCTCGCCAATACGCGCCGACGCGGTAAAGCTTGCTTCAATCTGCGTTTGCAATGAAAGCAACTGCACAGCCACCTCTGTTGGGTCAGCGGTTTCAATATCTTCACGGATACCGTTCAAGGTATCAATCGTTGCGGAATGACGTAAATCTGCATTGCCAGAGAGCACTTGCACGCCCACGATTTCTTGAATGACCGACTGGATGGATGGAGATTCAACCTGAACAGAAAGTTCTTGCGATGTACGACTAGCAAAGGCTGCATGAATGGCACGATTTTGCTCATCTGTGCCACTTGTAAAATCACCAATCGCAAAAGCTGCAAGTGAGGTGATCCCTGCCCGTAAAGCATCTTCATTGGCGCGCAATCCATATTGCGCGGTAATGTTATCATCGACCCGTGTGGTAATGCCCGCACGTGGATTATCCGTATCATTTTGACCAAGATAATACTCAACAGTGTCGGCTGGCGTACCGTCAATCAAACCGATAGACGTTTCGGGACTACCTGGCGTATCAATCCGCTGTGGCGCCTGCCCGCCTGCTGTATTAAAAAAGCCTTCCGCAGCCTCAATACGCGAAACAGCGTTGAGGTCGGTTTGCGCCAAGAATTCTAATTGGCTCGTAATCGCAGCCTCAAAATTAGCCGCCGTATCTGCCGCAGTCGCACCAAGCTCAAAATCACCATTACCTGTCGAAGAGTTCGCAACGGTAAGTTCGATACTGGTCCGTGAACCATCCGGCAGATCAACAAACAGTTCCAAAGTTTCACCCAGCGCTGGTTGGCCTGTGAATTCAACATCAAGGTTTGCTGGTTCTGTGCCAGTAATCGCCGCCGTCACATTGGATAGGCCGCTATTGACTGTTGTAAGGTCAAGACCGAAATCAGTTGCTGCATCTTCTGTAACGGAAACAATGTTACCAGCCAAAGCCACATCAAGCCGGCCTAGGCCAGAAACGCCAAGATCGGCAGCAATACGCTCATCGGTTACTTGGATCAAACCGGCACGCACGCCATCGCCGTTTAAAACGATGTCTAGGTCTTCTAGTGGCTGAGTTTCCACCTGATTACCACTGAAGATGTAGCGGCCATCAGACTGAGAATTTAAAAGAGCAAATGACTCTGTCAGCAACGCATCAGCCGTTGACTGTGTGAAGGTTTCACCATTGCCAAGATCAATGAAATTATTCGGATTAATTGCGTCACGCGCTTCAATGCGCAAGGATTCTAATCTCTCCAAAGAAAGACCAGTAATATCGATGCGAATATCCAAACGCTGAATATTGGACTGGAAGGCCTCAAGCTGAGAAATGTCATTGCGCAAAGAGATCGATTGCGTCCGCTCAGATCCAAGACCACCATAGGTTTGAGATACTTCGCCAGTAGCGAGCTGACGATTGAAATCGGAAAGCCGATCTTGGTTCTGAATCAAAAGATCAGAACGAATAAAACTTGGACCAGAAAGCAGTGAGTTGGAGATTGCCATTATACTACCTTAACGAACCGCATTGAACAGAGCATCAGCGAGGTCTTGCACAGCCGTTAGCACACGTGCATTGGCTTGGAATGCTTGCTCAAGCTGAATCAATCGCGCCAATTCTACATCAATATTCACTTGTGAATCTGATTGGAAAATTGATTGAACATTGTTGAATGAAACTTGCGAAGCTTCTGACGCATTTTGCGCCGCCTCAGAACGCTGACCTTGCGTTGAAATAATAGTTTGAAGGAAATCCGCCGCTGTTGTGGAAATCGGATTAGCGGCAGAACCAATTCCTGTATCTGGCGAAATGGTCGATACATCTTCGTTGATCTGCTCAAGGATGAAATCAACCCGCGATGAATCGCCCGTATTGCCTACATTTGATGTAAACCGCGACAGGAGCGATGGATCGTTTAGAACTTCAGTAGAAACTTGGATGCGTGAAGCATAACCAACTTGCGAACCACTCGCCCCAACCTCATTGGAAAATGTGCCGCCAAATTGGCCGTCTTGAAAAAGGCTAAATGGCAAACCGTTATCTGTCGATCCCGAATTTGAAACACTCGCGGAAAGAGCATCAATAGTTGCGGCTGTGGAAGAGGTAACAGACAGTGTTGTACCTGCTGTAGCAAAGGTAATACCGTTGGCAGGCAAAGCTGCATCAAGAGCGGCTTGAATGTCTGCGTCCGCCGTTGCTGAATTGAAATCGACACCGATGACAATATCATTTGGGTCAGCCGTAAAATCATTTTCCACTGGAAGCAGAGTAGGATCACTCACCTGAATCAACGTTACAGTCTGTGCAGCGCCAGTTGTATCCGTAAAGCCGAGCGCCACTTGATTGCCGTCAGCGATGCCTGCTGTATCAACAGCCAAGCCACCAGCGACAGCCGTTGAATCAACATCAACATTGGAGATAGCAAGCGAGATTTGAGCTGCGAATGCATCAAGCTGATTTTGCACGTCAACAAGCACATCGTCGCGAAGTTCACCATAAGCGGCAACAGCACCTTCTTGAACACCGATTGGCCCCAACAAATTAGTGAAGACATTGCTTCCAAGCGATACAGTGGGATTGAATAATGTGCCGTTTTCAACCGATGAATTTGGTACGACGGTACCCGCTTGCGTGAAGTTCAAATTCGCAGCGCTTGAGCTAAAAAGCGTC